>NZ_LZGO01000062.1:0-92209 GCF_001690235.1 Gilliamella sp. wkB292 | reverse complement strand
GTAGGTGAAATCAGTCGAAGATACCAGCTGGCTGCAACTGTTTAATAAAAACACAGCACTGTGCAAACACGAAAGTGGACGTATACGGTGTGACGCCTGCCCGGTGCTGGAAGGTTAATTGATGGGGTTATGCGTAAGCAGAAGCTCTTGATCGAAGCCCCAGTAAACGGCGGCCGTAACTATAACGGTCCTAAGGTAGCGAAATTCCTTGTCGGGTAAGTTCCGACCTGCACGAATGGCGTAATGATGGCCAGGCTGTCTCCACCCGAGACTCAGTGAAATTGAAATTGCCGTGAAGATGCGGTGTACCCGTGGCAAGACGGAAAGACCCCGTGAACCTTTACTATAGCTTGACAGTGAACATTGAGCCTTAATGTGTAGGATAGGTGGGAGACTAAGAAGCATGCACGCCAGTGTGTGTGGAGTCGACCTTGAAATACCACCCTTTAATGTTTGATGTTCTAACCTATACTTCTGAATCGAGGTAAGGGACACTGTCTGGTGGGTAGTTTGACTGGGGCGGTCTCCTCCCAAAGAGTAACGGAGGAGCACGAAGGTTAGCTAATCCTGGTCGGACATCAGGAGGTTAGTGCAATGGCAAAAGCTAGCTTGACTGCGAGAGTGACGGCTCGAGCAGGTACGAAAGTAGGTCATAGTGATCCGGTGGTTCTGAATGGAAGGGCCATCGCTCAACGGATAAAAGGTACTCCGGGGATAACAGGCTGATACCGCCCAAGAGTTCATATCGACGGCGGTGTTTGGCACCTCGATGTCGGCTCATCACATCCTGGGGCTGAAGTAGGTCCCAAGGGTACGGCTGTTCGCCGTTTAAAGTGGTACGCGAGCTGGGTTTAGAACGTCGTGAGACAGTTCGGTCCCTATCTGCCATGGGCGTAGGAAAATTGAGAGGGTTTGCTTCTAGTACGAGAGGACCGAAGTGAACGCACCGCTGGTGTTCGGGTTGTGATGCCAATTGCATTGCCCGGTAGCTACGTGCGGAATAGATAAGTGCTGAAAGCATCTAAGCACGAAACTAGCCTCGAGATGAGTTTTCCCTGATGAGAATCAGTAAGGTCCGTTTGAGACTAAGACGTAGATAGGTCAGGTGTGTAAGTGTAGTGATACATTGAGCTAACTGATACTAATGAACCGAGAGTCTTAACCTTACAACTCGGAGTTGTTTTGGATACGCGAAGTTGAGAGTAAGAAGTCATCGAAAGATGGTTAAAGATTGATAAAACAGTTTGTTCCGGATTGAGCGATTGATGAAGATATGTGATAATGTTTGTCAATTGAGATAAAGAGAAGACAGGATATGTCTGGCGGTAATAGCGCGGTGGTCCCACCTGACCCCATGCCGAACTCAGAAGTGAAACGCCGTAGTGCCGATGGTAGTGTGGGTATTACCCATGTGAGAGTAGGGTGCCGCCAGACTTTTAAATTTTAGCTTTATATAGACACACCAAATACGGTGGAGCGGTAGTTCAGTTGGTTAGAATACCTGCCTGTCACGCAGGGGGTCGCGGGTTCGAGCCCCGTCCGTTCCGCCACCTTATTTAGGGGCGTAGTTCAATTGGTAGAGCACCGGTCTCCAAAACCGGGTGTTGGGAGTTCGAGACTCTCCGCCCCTGCCAAAAATAATTGTTTTGCCTTAATTTTAGCCGTTCAGTCGTTTTTACAAGTATAAATAAAAAAATTTTGTTTACAGATTGACTTAGTTAATTATAATTCCCGCCCAACTACTTTTACAACTTAGAGGATATAAGATGGCTGAAAGTTTTATAAGTCAACAACGTTTTTTTGATAATAAAAATTATCCTAGAGGATTTTCTCGCCATGGAGATTTTACAATTAAAGAGGCTCAAATTTTAGAAAAGCATGGCTGTGCTTTTAAAGATTTGGATACAGAAATTAGAAAGCCTGTTACAGCTGAAGAAAAGTCATTTGTTGCTGTCTGTAAAGGAAAAAAAGAACCTTCCACTGAATTTGAAAAAGCTTGGTTAAAATATTTATCCCGTATTAATAAACCAAAACGTTTTCATACATTATCAGGCGGCAAACCACAAGTAGATGTTGCTGATGATTTTGTTGATACTGATGATTAATATCATTAGCCAATATTTTTATGTAATTGAATTAATAACCTGTCCATAGAACGATAACTCAGTGCTTCTGAAATGTGTTTTCGTTCTATGGTATCAGACAAATCTAAATCGGCAATTGTACGTGATACTTTCAAAATTCTATGCCACGCTCTTGCTGATAGTCCTAATTTTATTAAAGCTTGTTCTAAAAACTCATTATCTTCTTCCGATAACTGACAATAGCATTGAATTTCGTTAGAGTTTAATTGATTATTTAATTTATTACTTCTTTTTAATTGCCTGTTTCGTGTTTCTAATACTCTTTTCTTTACTATTTCAGTCGTTTCCGTTATTGTTACTTTTTTACTTAAGGTTCCTTTAGGTAAAAGTGGTACTTCTATAGAAATATCAAATCTATCTAAAAAAGGTCCTGAAAGACGATTCAGATAACGAATAATTTGTTGTGGTGTTGTACGGTTATGCGTTCCCTGATAATGACCTGTAGGACTCGGATTCATTGCAGCAATAAGTTGAAACCTTGCTGGAAATTTGATTTTAGCATTAGCTCTAGAAATAATAATTTCCCCTGATTCAATTGGTTCTCTTAACGCATCTAGTACTTTTCGATTAAATTCAGGTAACTCATCTAAAAATAGCACGCCATTATGTGCTAAAGAGACTTCACCCGGTTTGGGAATTGAACCACCGCCAACTAATGCCGCAGTTGAAGCACTATGGTGAGGTGCCCTGAAAGGCCTTTGACGCCAGTTTTTAATTGTTCCATTTGCACTAACTAAACTGGTTATGGCTGCACTTTCTAAGGCTTCTTCATCTGAGAGTGGTGGTAACAGTGATGTAAGCCTTGTCGCTAGCATTGTTTTACCTGTTCCTGGTGGTCCTATAAATAATAGATTGTGCCCACCAGCTGCTGCTATTTCTAGTGCCCTTTTAGCATGTTCTTGCCCAATAATATCTTGTAAATTTCTATCGGTATTACAATTATTTTCGTATTCGCGATATTCTACTGATGATAAGTTTGTCTGGTTTGATAAATGTTGGCAGACTTCTATCAAATTATTAGTGATTAAGGTGTTACTTTGATGTATCAACGAGATTTCAGATTGATTCTCTGCGGATATAATCAATGTACGTCTTTTCTTTTGTGATGCAATAGCTGCTGGAATTGCCCCTTTTACTGCTCGAATATCACCAGATAAAGCGAGTTCACCTAAAAACTCATAATGTAGTAATTTATCTGTTGGAATTTGTGCAGTAGCTGCAAGAATTGCGATGGCAATAGGTAAATCAAAACGGCTGCCTTCTTTAGGAAGATCTGCGGGGGACAAGTTAACTGTGATCTTTTTGGAAGGAAAAGTAAAACCACTATTAATAATTGCACTTCTAACGCGATCTTTCGCTTCTTTAACAGTTGCTTCAGGAAGACCAACTAAGACAAATCCTGGTAATCCATTACTAATATGAATTTCGACATTAATTTGAGGTGCTTGTATACCTATTGATGCTCGAGTATAAATAATTGCAAGTGACATAGTATTTACTTTAATTAAATGATTAATTTGTGTTATTACCTTAATTACTATAGGTAATATTTAAATTAACCAATTTAATTAATTCGTTTTTAGTCACAAAAAATATTTAATTTTTTCAGATTTTACTGGTTTTTTCACCAAAAAATAATTTTGAAACAAGCAATGATATAAAAAATAAACAGGTATTACTTAATACAACCGATGGTCCTGTCGGCGTGTCATAAATTAGTGAGAAGAATAAACCACAAATGATCGATAACATTCCAATGATAATTGCAATTAGTGCCATTGCTTCCGGTGTTTTAGAATAGTATTTTGCGGTTGCAGCAGGAATTATCAGTAATGATGTAATAATTAAAGCCCCAACAAACTTCATTGCAATTCCGATTGTTAAAGCTAATAATAACGTTAAAAGCAGTTTTGTGAATTGAATGTTGATACCATGACTAAATGCCAATTCTTCACTAACAGTAATAAAAAGAAAATCATTCCAACGCCATAATAATAAAATGCCTATTAATGCAACACAAATTATAATTTGATAGACGTCAATAAACGTCACGGATAAAAGATCACCAAATAAGTATCCCATTAAATCGATACGAATATTATTCATTAAACTAATTACGACTAAGCCTAGAGAAAGTGCGCTGTGGGCTAATATCCCTAGCAATGTATCTATTGGTAATTGTTTTTGCGCTTCTAACCAAAGTAATCCTAAAGCTAGAATAAGCGTAATAAAAATAACAGAATAGAATAAATTAATATGTAATAAGAAGCCAAAAGCGATACCAAGTAAAGCTGCATGGGATAAAGTATCACCAAAATATGACATTCTGCGCCAAACAACAAAAGTACCTAATGGCCCGGTTACCGTTGTCAGACACAAACCGGCTAATAAAGAAGGTAATAGTAACTCAATCATAGTTTTTTGTCCTAATTAGAGCATGTAACGCAATTATTATGATGATCATCATCATCTTGCTTACAAAGATCATGTTGATGGTTGTGATGATGCTTGTAAACAGCAATTTGTGACGCGCCATGTTGACCAAAAAGAGAAATAAATTCAGGATCATTAGAAACAATAGCAGGCGTTCCTGAACAACAAACATGGTGATTTAAACAAATCACTTCATCTGTCTTTGCCATAACAATATGCAAATCATGGGAAACCATTAATACTCCACAATTAAACTCATTTTTGGCATTAATGATGAGATCATATAATAGCACTTGTCCGTTAACATCAACGCCTTGCGTAGGTTCATCCAGAATTAGTAATTGTGGGCGTTTAGCTAAGGCTTGCGCAAGTAAAACGCGTTGTAATTCGCCGCCTGATAGCTGGTGCATTGATTTATCGATTAAATACTCTGCTTTAACCATTGTTAAGACTTTTAGGATATTATCATTATTAAGTCGTTTATTTAGCTGCATAAACCGTTTTACAGTAATGGGTAAAGTTGGATTTAATTTAATGGATTGAGGAACATATCCAATTGTTAAATTGTCGGAACGATTGATTATTCCAGAGGAATAAGGGGTTAGTCCAAGGATAACTTTGACTAATGTTGATTTACCTGCGCCATTTGGTCCAAGTAAGGTTACGATTTGATTCGTACTGATAGTAAACGAAACATTATCTAATATCTTTTGTTGGTTAAGTTCAACCGAAACCCTATCAAGTGAAATTAGCTGTGTCATCTTAGTGTAAATCCTTGCTCACCGACATGTTATGTTATATTATAACAATTAATGCATCTATAATATCATATATTTATAAATATAAGGTAATAATGTGAAAAAATATATATCACTAAATTTTAAACAGTTATTGCGGATTTTGATACTACCAAGTTTGCTATTTATCACGCAAAGTATTGCTACTCGTGCAAATGCCGATGTTTTAACTTCAGTCAAACCTATTGGTTTTATAACTCAAGCTATAACTTATGGTGTAACTGAGACTGATGTTTTATTACCCGATGGTGCTTCCCCCCATACTTATTCTTTAAAACCTTCTGATTTAGTTAAAATCAAACAAGCACAATTAGTGGTTTGGGTCGGGGAGGATTTAGAAGCTTTTATGCCGACCGTTTTAAAAGGTATAGATAAAGACAAACAAATAGAATTAATGGAGATACCAGACATCAAAAAACTACTTAGAACTGGTACTCAAAATCATGAGCATGGAAAATTAGATTCAGATGATGAACATGACCACCATGGTTCATATGATGAACATATATGGCTTTCTCCACAGATAGCAAAAATCATTGCAAAGACCGTGCACGATAAGCTTATCGACTTATATCCTGATAAAAGAGATTTAATTGATGAAAATCTAAACGAATTCACGATTAAACTGGCTGAAACAGAACAAAGCATTGCAAAAAAACTGATTAACGTACAAAATAGCGGGTATTTTGTGTTTCATGATGCTTACGGGTATTTTGAGTCACAGTTCGGATTAAAAAACCTAGGAAGTTTTACCATAAATCCAGCAGTACAGCCCGGTGTTCAAACGGTTTATGCGATTAAACAAGAGTTAAAAGAACATCAAGCAGTATGTGTATTTAGAGAGCCACAGTTTAGCCCTGCAGTTATTGAAAAATTAGTGAATGGAACTGATGTTCGAATTGGGGAATTGAATCCCTTAGGTACAGATATCGCTTTATCAAAAAATGCCTATTCACAATTTTTATTGAGATTAACACAGCAACTGTTGGATTGTTTAGATAAAAATTAGTTTAGATAATAAATAGTTAAGGTTAATTTTGGCACGAAAGATTGAATCCCCTAGTATTGAAAAAAATAAATTTAAAACTCCCTATTTTTCAGTATTAGGCGTCCTTCTTATTGTTATTTTATTTACCATATTATGGCGACCACTTAATTTGGATCGTACGGAATATGTTCCTCTCACTCCTCAAGCAGAAACGACTGTCACCGATGACGTAAATTCTCCTGTTGTTGTAGGTGATGGTCGAATAGAAGTGGTCGGTGGAAAATCTAAAAATGAAGAGGTTACTGAATCATCAGATGTTCCCGAAGATGAGATTGCTAAAGATGAATTAGATGACATTATTGATGATAAAGACAACACGGTGCAATATACTATTGCGCGCGGCGATACTTTGCATGATATTTTGCAACGCTATAATGTTAATAAAAATGATGTTTATCAATTAACCACTAAATTCAAACAACTAGCAAATTTAAGAATAGGTCAACAAGTTAGTTGGACAACTGATGATGATCATAATCTACAAAGTTTTACTTGGACCATTTCTAGTAACAATATTCGTATATATGAAAAATCAGGCGATAAATTTATTGAAAGTTCAGAAACGGCAGAAGCCGTTCCAGAAAATGTTGTTATTAAAGGTGAAATTAAAGCTAATTTTGTCGCAGATGCGCGTAAAAGTGGTTTAACTAGTAGTGAAATAGGCATTATAACCCGAGCATTACAATGGCGATTAGATTTTAGACGCTTGCAAGTTGGTGATAAATTTTCGGTAGTATTATCGAGAGAAATGCATGGTAAACGTTTATCTAACAGTCAACTATTAGGCGTTAGAATCAAAAATGGTAGCAAAGATTATTATGCCGTATTAGCTGATGATGGTAAGTATTATGATATTACTGGTGGCAGTTTATCACAAAGCTTTTTTCGGTATCCTTTAGCTAAGCAAGCGCGAGTATCGTCCAATTTTAATCCTCGTCGTTTACATCCCGTTACAGGTGTTGTTACACCTCATAATGGTGTTGATTTTGCTGTATCTCGCGGTACGCCTGTTTTATCTGTTGGTAATGGTGAGGTTGTGATTGCCAAATATAGTGGTTCAGCAGGTAATTATGTCGCTATCCGCCATGGTCGACAATATATGACCACATATATGCATTTAGACAAGATTTTAGTCAAACCAGGTCAACAAGTAAAACAAGGTGAAAAAATAGCATTATCAGGTAATACTGGTCGTTCAACAGGTCCACATTTACATTTTGAATTACATATTAATAACAAACCCGTTAATCCGTTAACTGCAAGTTTACCAATTTCGGAAGGATTGACTGGTAAATCTAAAAAAGCATTCATAGAAAAAGTTAAAGATATTAAATCACAACTTGTTTTTTAAAGCTTGTGATTTTTTAACTACTAAACTGGATACTTACTTCAAACTCTTTACACAAACAATGCCGTAATATCGGCTAAAAACTGTGTTATTATATGACGAGTTTCATAAAATTTAAATTTTAGGTGCAGTTTGAATACATCAACTCAAAAACGAGCCAATAAAAAAGCTAAAAAAAATAAAGTGACACTAAAGCGAAGACTTTGGTCGTTATTGTTTAAACTTTTTCTTATTTTTGCTGCGGTGACCGTTATTTACGGTATTTATCTTGATCAACAAATCAAAGAGAGAATTGATGGTAACGTATGGGAATTACCAGCTGCTGTTTATGGTCAGATCATCGATCTTGAACCTGATAGTGAATATAGTTTAAGTGATGTCGTTAGTATGTTAGTGGGCGCGCAGTATCGTCAGCAAGATACTAAAGCCACCCGCCCAGGTGAATTTATTGTTAGTAATGATTCTATTGAAATTTACCGTCGACCTTTTACTTTTCCAGATGGTGAAGAACAAGCATTTCGTGTCAAAATAACGTTTTATGAAAACCGCGTTGATCGCATTACTAATTTAGATACTGGGCGTGATTTTGGCTTACTACGCATTGATCCAAAATTAATCACCATGATGCACTCTCCAAATGGAGAACAGCGACTGTTTGTTCCATTAAAAGAATTTCCTGATTCTTTACTGCAAACATTAATCGCTACAGAAGATAAACGTTTTTATGATCATCATGGTGTTAGTTTATATTCGATTGGACGAGCAATTTTTGTTAACCTCACTACAGGACGTACTGAGGGCGGAAGTACTTTGACCCAGCAGACGGTTAAAAATCTTTTTTTGACTAATGAACGCAGCTTATCTCGTAAAATACGAGAAGCGTATATGGCATTAATTTTAGATGCTCGCTACAGTAAAGAACGCATATTAGAACTCTATTTAAATGAGGTCTATTTTGGACAAGCTGGCAGTGAAGAGATTCATGGTTTTCCGTTAGCAAGTCTTTACTATTTTGGTCGTCCCGTTAATGAATTAACCTTAGATCAACAAGCTGTTTTAGTGGGTATGGTAAAAGGTGCATCACTGTATAATCCATGGACACAGCCACAGCAAGTGATTGAACGTCGAAATGTTGTTTTAAAACTGACAGAACAACAAGGGATTATAGATGATGAGCTTTATAATTTATTAAGTCAGCGTCCACTTTCAGTTTTACCTAAAGGTGGGGTTATTTCTCCTCAACCTGCATTTATGCAAGTCGTTCGTAGCGAATTACGAAAACAATTAGGTGACAAAGCTGATCACCTATCAGGCATGAAGATTTTTACCACCTTTGATCCCGTTGCTCAAGCTGCTGCGGAGCAAGCTGTTACTAATGAAATAGATGCTTTGCGTAAATCAACGAATAAAGATTTACAAACAGCTATGGTCGTTGTGAGTCGAGAAACGGGCGAAATTCGTTCCATTATTGGTAGTGCAGAGCCTCGTTACCCAGGTTATAATCGTGCTTGGCTAACAAGGCGAGCAATTGGTTCTTTAGCTAAACCTTCCACTTATTTAACAGCATTAGGCCAACCGGATCGCTATCAATTAAATAGTTGGCTCAATGACACACCAATATCAATTAAACTTGATAATGGCACGTATTGGGAACCTAAAAATTATGATCGTAAATTCCGTGATAGAGTGATGCTAGTTGATGCATTAGCACTCTCACTTAATGTGCCCACTGTTAATTTAGGGATGGCTTTGGGATTGGATGCAAGTAAAAATACATTAGAAGCCTTAGGCATACCGTCAGATCGTATTCCTAATCTACCATCACGATTACTCGGTGCTTTGGAGTTAACTCCCTTAGAAACAGCGCAGATGTTTCAAACAATTGCTAACAATGGGCAACGATCTCCGCTTACCATTTTAAGATACGTATTAACTGATAAAGGCGAATTGGTCTATCAAAGTTACCCTCAACAGTTACAATCTGTTTCTCAACAATCAGCTTTTCTTACAACTTATGCTATGCAACAAGTTGTTGAATCCGGTACTGCGCGATCGCTAAAAACAAAATATAGTGGATTTAAGTTAGCTGCAAAAACAGGGACAAGTAATGATTCTCGTGATAGCTGGTTTACTGGCATTGATGGTAAAAATGTTGCTGTCATTTGGATTGGACTTGATGATCATTCCCCGATGAAATTAACCGGCGCAACTGGTGCATTGAAGATTTATAGTGAGTATTTACAAAATAATCCTCCGAAAAAATTGGTATTACCAATGCCGCAAAATATTTTTATGATACCTATTGATAGTAATGGCAAATGGCAATGTGACGGCAGTGGTAGTAGAACGTTACCTGCTTGGACTATTAACCCTCAGAGTTTGTGTTCGGGTAATAATCAATCCATGCAAGGACAGCAAGCACCAACTTGGGTCACTGATATGTTAAATAATTGAGTAAATAAATATGCCTGAATTACCTGAAGTTGAAACAACCAAAAGAGGAATTCTGCCTTATCTTAAAGGACAAACCATTAAGCAAATTGTTGTTCGGCAACCTAAATTGCGTTGGCCTATAAGTGAAGCTATTTTTAACGCTCATGGCCAAGAAATTTTAGATGTAAAACGACGGGCAAAGTATTTGTTGCTCCAGTTACCTAATAATTGGATTATTATTCATTTAGGTATGTCTGGTAGTTTAAGGGTGTTATTAAATCCTCAACAAGCTGCTAAACATGATCACGTAGACTTAACTCTTGAAAACGGTGTGATATTACGTTATACCGACCCAAGGCGTTTTGGTTCTTGGCTTTGGGCAAAAAACCTTGACCACGTTACTCAATTACTGCATCTAGGCCCTGAACCATTAAGTGATGAATTGACTGCCAAATATTTATTCTCAAAAGCTCAAAATCGGCATGTGCCAATTAAAACGTTCATTATGGATAACCATATAGTCGTGGGGGTTGGTAACATTTATGCTTCAGAATCACTGTTTATGGCAAAAATAAACCCTAATCGTAAAGTAAATACTTTATCTTTATTCGAATTTGAACAGTTAGTGATAGCTATTAAACATGTTTTGTCTAAATCGATTGAACAAGGTGGTACAACCCTTAAAGATTTTCTTCAATCAGATGGTAAGCCTGGCTATTTTGCTCAAAAATTGCAAGTGTATGGTCGAGATGGCGAAAAATGTTATCTTTGCCAAACCGAAATAAAGTCACAAAAAATAGGGCAACGTAATACATTTTATTGTGAGATATGCCAAAAATGATTATTTTATAATAATAAATCATTATGTTATGTTTTTGTTGTTTATATATAACAACTGATATTTTTGAACTGGACAATCAAATAATTTTGTCTAAATATTGTATATTATTCCTCTTTAAACCTTAATAAAATCGGATTAGTATATACAACTAATCACTTAGTCATAATTGTTAATCTTAAATGTATTGATAATAGCTAGTAGGTAAAAAGTTAATATTTTGAAAATCTTTTTATTTTGAAGAGTATGGACTTGTTACGCGATATCGGCTATCTTTCTGACTATAAAAGTTTTAATCTTTTATAAAGTTTAATATATAGTACTAAATGATTGTAATATATTAAAAAATCACGGATTTTTCTTGCGCGTTATTTCTTGTTTGCATTTATTTTTAACGCAATTTATTTTGTTTTTATTAAGGAATCTAAGATGATCAAATTTGCTTCTCGCTTTTTGATAACTTTTTTTGTGTTATTTTATACAATGATTGCGAATGCAGAAGTTCGCATTATTATTACCGATGGCGTTAGTACTGCTAAGCCAATAGCTGTGGTGCCTTTTAAATGGACGGGTTCGGGCGAGCCTCCACAATTTATAGAAGACATCGTTGCTTCAGATTTACGTAATAGTGGTAAATTTAATCCTATTGATGTGAGCAGCATGCCACAAAGACCAACATCACCTTCAGAAGTTAACCCTGCATTATGGAGTAAACTAGGTGTTTCTGCCGTAGTTGTGGGCACTATTCAACCTGATGCCTCTGGAAAATATCTTATCAGTTACCAATTAATTGATACCGTAACTCGCCCAGGTGCGGTATTAGCTCAAAATCAATACTCTATCGAAAAACGTTGGTTACGTTATGCTGCACATACAGCTAGTGATGAAATTTTCGAATCACTAACTGGTATCAAAGGTGCATTTAGAACGCGTATAGCTTATGTTGTAAAAACAACTAAAGGACCGTTTACTCACGAATTGCGAGTATCTGATTATGATGGCTTTGATCAAATGACAGTACATCGTTCTAAGGAACCATTAATGTCACCAGCTTGGTCACCAGATGGAAAAAAATTAGCGTATGTAACTTTTGAGGGCGGTCATTCATCATTAGTAATCAGAACACTAGATAGTGGGGCTTCTGAAACTGTTGCTTCTTTCCCTAAACATAACGGTGCGCCTGCATTTTCTCCTGATGGTAGTAAATTAGCGTTCGCCTTATCTAAAGATGGGAGTTTGAATTTGTATGTTATGAATTTGGGCTCTAAAAAAATCACACAAATTACATCAGGTCGCAGTAATGATACTGAACCATCATGGATGCCAGATAGCCAAACTATTGTTTATACATCAGATCAGGCAGGTAGACCTCAACTTTATAGTATCAATATTAATGGTGGAACATCACAACGCTTAACATGGGATAATACCCAAAATCAAAATGCTCGCGTTGCACCAGACGGTTCTTTCATTGCAATGATTTCGACTAATAATGGTGAACAACATATTACTCGTTATGATATGTCAACAAGTACTTATCAACGTTTAACTGATACATTCTTAGATGAAACACCAAGTATTGCACCGAATGGTACTATGATCATCTATAGTTCAACACAAGGATTAGGTACAATTTTGAATTTGGTTTCAACTGATGGTAACTTCAAAGCTAAATTACCAGCAACTGACGGACAGGTGAAATTCCCTGCTTGGTCACCTTATTTATAAGAAGAGATTAAAATTTAATCGATATTATGAATATTAAAATTGTACAAAATGTTAGGTCGTTATAATATATAACGCTAATCTGACTAATTAGTAATAATTGTTACTGAGTAGTCAGATAAATAAAATATAAATAATAATTTATTCAAACACAAAGGAGTTAATACAATGCAATTTTCTAAATTTCTTAAAGTAGCTGCGGTTGCTTTACCATTAATCGCACTTACTGCATGTTCATCAAGCAAAAGCAGTAATGCTGGCGGTAGTGCAAACGGTTCTTTATCAAAAGAAGCTTTAGAACAACTTCACAGATTACAACAAACTAATACTGTATATTTTGATTTTGATAAATATAATGTTAAATCTGAATATACTACATTATTAAATGCACATGCAGAATTTATGCGTGCAAATTCTTCTGTAAACGTAGTTGTTGAAGGTCATGCCGATGAACGCGGTACACCAGAATACAATATCGCTTTAGGTGAACGTCGTGCTGACGCAGTTAAATCATACCTACAAGGTAATGGTGTTTCTGGCTCACAAGTACAAGTAGTATCATATGGTAAAGAAAAACCAGCTGTATTAGGTCATGACGAAGCAGCTTATGCTAAAAACCGTCGTGCTGTAGTAACCTACCCTGGTTATTAATAGCTTGTGATAACGGCTGATAATTCAGCCGTTTTATTTTAAAGTTCACGCCGAGTATATAATATGTATAAAAAAACACTCATATTGTTCTTATTTCTTTTGTTTACCGGTTATGGTTGTGCCGCTGGTAGTTCTGAGCTAGATAGAACGGTTCAAGCTCAAGGTCAATTATTAATACAAAATCAGCAACAAATTAGTGATTTACAATCAGATTTGGATACACTTCGTGGTCAATTGGAAGAAACTAAATACCAACTCAACCAAACTATAGAACGTCAAAAGATGATTCTTCAACAAATGGTTGGTGGTTCAGGATTCTCATCAAATACTAATTCTTCACAAGATAATTCGTCTTCACCTGCATCCGCTCCATCTACTGATTCTCAATCAACTACGCCATCTTCAGACTTATCAAGTTGGACAACGTCAGGTAATGATAAAGCCGATTATAACTTTATCATGCAATATGTTTCTGAGGGTAAACAAAACAGTGATTCTATCGCTGCTTTTCAAAAGTTCATTGAAGCTTATCCAAAGTCAAGTTACCTAGCTAATGCAAATTATTGGCTAGGTCAACTTTACTATAAAGAAGGGAAAAAAGATAAAGCATCGTTTTATTATGCGACAGTCGTAAAAGATTTTTCAGCTTCTCCTAAAGCGGCAGATAGCCTTTATAAGGTCGGTATAATTTTATTGGATAAAGGCGATAAAAAAACTGCTAAAACCGTTTTCCAACAAGTTGTCAGTAAATATCCTAAAGATAAAAATACCGTTGATCTTGCTAATAAAAAATTAGCATCACTTTAGTAAAATGTATAAATAACCAGCTATTGGATGCAAAAAGCAAGAAAAGGGTTGCACTGCTTGAGAATAGTAAGTAATATAGCAACCCGAAATTGCTTGTAACTTTAATTCTAAAGCACATTGCAGTTTTTATCTAAAATGGGTTGTTAGCTCAGTCGGTAGAGCAGCGGACTTTTAATCCGTTTGTCGAGCGTTCGAATCGCTCACGACCCACCATCTTTCTTTTGATATTTCAAATACCAAAACAGACCAATTTAAAAAATATTAAACTCCAGTGAATCAGTTCGATATTAATTAGTTTAGAATAGATTTCAACTTTACTTAGTATTAGACTTGAATAGCTAAAGTAAACATTTTTATTCAGTGAAATTATCCTGCAAGCTAAAAAATATTACTAAAAATAGTATTTTTTGAGTAATCACCTAACTTAAACCTCATGCCCTATTTTCTATGAGCTTGATTCATTTTTATAACGATAAAAAAACCTATTAATAAAGATAAATACTTATCTGATGTCACTAAAAATTGAGGTTACTTTGGTATTGGTTATCTACCTCATAAAAATAGGTTTATAGGATTAAAAATCAATAATAATAATCAATCTAAATGCTCTGGATTTACAGTATAAAATGAAAGTTATAGGTTTATTTATCGCGATTTTTATAAGCCTTATTCGCTTTAACTAATTTGTTAGGTAAAGAATATTAACGTTGAAGTCGTATGTCTGGTAAGCCATGCGCCTTTATTATGACGGTAAGTTATAAATATAGGGTGCTGTAGTTTGCTAAATGATTGATAGATTTTATAGTGTGTTTATTGATTGATTTCAATTCAGACTAAAGTTGAAAACAGAAAGCTGCAACTCATTGATACAATGTCTAATTAAAGAGGGAATAATTTCCCTCTTTAATTAGATGATCAAACTTTATTTGCTAATTCGATGATTTTCATTGTTACTTCAAATGATTTAAGGAACGATGATAATGGTAAAAATTCAAAGCAAGAGTGAAAGTTATGAGCACCTGTAAAATAATTAGGTGTGGTTAATCCTCTGGCTGATAGTGCCGAACCATCAGTACCACCACGCATAGCAATAGTATTAGGCTCAATATTCAATTGTTCAAATGATTGATAAATTAAATCGATACAGCGACGATCATCACCTAAATAGTTGGCAATATTACTGTAAGTGTCTGTAATTTTACATTCAATTTTAGCTCTTGGATATTTACGACTAATAAAGTCTACTACGTCTTGAATATATGCTTTACGAGCTTGATATTTTGCTAAATCAAAGTCACGAATACTCATTTTTAGTGTCGTAGTACTTTGGTTACCAACGATATCATTAAACCAAAAATAGCCTTCTTTACCTTCTGTGTGTTCAGGGGTTTCGAAACTGTCAAAACAATTAATAATATCATTTGCAACGCGTATAGGATTGATTAATACATTTTTAGCTGACATTGGGTGGGCAGATACCCCTGTAATATCAATGATTGCTGAGCCAGCATTAAATGTTTCGTACACCACTTCACCCAACTCACAACAATCAATAGTATAAGCAAAGTCAGGTTTGAAACGGTTCAAATCAAGTTTTTTAGCACCATTTAAACCGACTTCTTCATCAGGTACAAAAGCCACATAGATATCACCATGAGTACAATTTTGTTTTTGTAACTGATCTAACATTGTCATAACTATTGCAATTGCAGATTTGTTATCTGCACCTAGAACACTTGTGCCATCAGTGACAATCAATTCTTGATTAAGGTATTTATTTAATTCAGGGTGTTCATTAACTTTAAACCAGATATCTTTATCTTTATTTAATAAAATATCTTCACCATTAAAGGTAACTCGCTGAGGGTGAATTTTATCTGATAAGGCTACATCCACCGTATCTAAATGAGCAACATAACCAATGTTAGGCGCATGTGGATTATTGCCCGGTAATTTAGCCGTAACAATACTGTGCTCATCAAGATGTACATCTTGCAAATTCAGTTCAATCAGTTCTTGCTTAAGTAATTTAGCTAATTCGGTTTGTCCCGGAGTAGAAGGTACTTGCGCAGATCCAACTACACTTTGGCTTGGAACACTAACATAACGCAAAAAACGTTCAACTAATTGTTCAGTAATATTCATAATAAAATGACCTCTTATTGGTACTAATTATTTACGGGTGGATAAACGTAACCACTATCAAACCCAATTGGTAGACCTAAGAACCAAAAGAGTAACAAGTTTACAGTTAATGCAATAAGCAGCGCGGCAGTATAAGGAATCATCATAGAACTTAATGTGCCCACTCCTGTGTTTTTGCAGTATTGCTGGCAATAGGCAATAATTAGCGGGTAAAACGCAAACATAGGTGTGCTTACATTCACTGCTGAACTGATACGGTAAGCGGCTTGCGTTAATTCAGGTGAAATACCCACAGACATCAGCATAGGCACAAAAATTGGTGCCAAAATAGCCCATTTAGATGAAGCAGAGGTAATTAACACATTTAACATACTGGTTAAAATGATCACACCAAATATTGTTACAACTGAAGGTAGATGTAACGCTTTCAAAAACTCAGCGCCACCAATTGCAATCAATGTGCCTATTTGAGAATTAGAAAACACATATAGAAATTGTGCACAAAAGAAAGCAAAAACAATAAAAGGAATAAGTGATTTAGTGATATTTTCCATCGATTTAACAATATCGCGAGAAGACTTAAATGCCCCAGTAATAAAGCCGTGAATCAATCCCGGAATTGCAAAAAATACAAATAATAATGGCACAATAATTTGCATAATTGGTGCTTTATTACTTGTTAAGCTGCCATCAGGTGCACGTAATAAAGAGTCTTGTGGTAATAATAAAAGGACTAAACCAGCAGCGATGACTAAAAATACGATTGATGCAACTTTAAATGCTCGATTTTCAATAGGGGTGATGGCCGGTGAATCAGCAAGGTTATCTAACTGTAAATCAGTATTTATTGGCATATTGGCATTTAAGCGTGGTTCAACGATTTTATCGGTAACAAACCAACAAGCTAATAGGACAAAAAAAGTACCGCCAAAACTTAAAAAATAGTTACAAAGTACATTAACTTGATAAGATGGATCGATGATTTGTGCAGCACTTTGGGTAAAGCCTTGCATGATAGGATCGATAATTGATGGTGTATAACTTGAACTAAAACCACCTGCTAATCCCGCAAAAGCGGCAGCGATGCCCGCAAGAGGATGACGACCAGTCGCATAAAACATCATGGCTGATACCGGCATTAAAATAACATAAGCTGAGTCGGACGCAATATGACAAACCATGCTAACAAAAATGACTGATGGGGTAACCAATTTTTTAGGTGTAACTGCCAATAACTTTTTTAGCAACACATGAATATAGCCACTACTTTCAGCGATACCAATACCTAATGTGGCAACGATAGTAATACCAAGAGGTGGAAAGCTAACAAAATTTGGGACCATTTTAGTAAAAAAAGTTACTAAATGATCGGGCGCTAGCATATTAGCGACAACTAGTTTTTCTTTGGTAACAGGATTGATGTAATCGAAACTGACAAAAGAAAGTAATAAAGAGGCAATAAAACAGATAACTAAAGCATAAAAGAAAAGTGTTGTTACATCGGGGATTTTGTTGCCTATTCGTTCAATAGTATTTAAAAAGCCGCCTGTTTTTATAGGTGACGGATTTGTTGTTTGATTCATAAAAAAATTAGGATAAATGTTGTTCGAGGCGTCAATTTATCACATATTTATAGTGCAGGTAAATAAGCAAAAGCGTATTGTTTTTATACTTAAGCATTATGTTAACCTTAATTATTTTTACATAAGTATGATGTTACTTCGACTTTTTTATAAATTAACTTCGTCATCGTTTGCAAAAATAGCATTTTCTTTAAAACTAAGTTTATTGAAAAAAGCATGGTGCTTTAAACGAATAGTTTGTAGACTATGTTTCATTGTCAGTGTTAAGTTATATACATTGTATATAAATCAAATATGAATCTTTTAAAATCTTTAGCTGCCGTAAGCTCTATGACAATGGTATCGCGTGTATTAGGATTTGTACGTGATGCTATTATTGCCCGTTTTTTTGGGGCAGGAATGGCAACCGATGCGTTTTTTGTTGCTTTCAAATTGCCTAATTTACTTCGACGTATTTTTGCCGAAGGTGCTTTTTCACAAGCTTTTGTGCCAATTTTAGCTGAATATAAAAACCAACAAGGTGTTGATGCTACTCGTACATTTGTTGCTTTTGTTGCTGGTTTACTAACATTAGTATTAGCTATAGTGACATTAATAGGCATAGTAACTGCACCTTTTGTCATTATGTTAACTGCACCTGGTTTTATGCAAGAGTCTACCGAAAAATTTGAACTGGCCACCAGCTTATTACAAATTACTTTCCCTTATATCTTTTTTATTTCGCTTGCGTCACTTGCTGGTGCAATACTCAATACTTGGAATCGTTTTTCTGTCCCCGCTTTTGTTCCAACTTTACTCAATGTTAGCATGATCATATTTACGCTATTTTTGACGCCTTATTTTAATCCACCGGTGTTAGCATTAGCTATATCAGTGGTCGTTGGGGGCATATTACAATTGCTTTATCAACTTCCTGCTTTAAAAAAAATTGGTATGCTGGTTTTACCGCGTATTAATTTTAAAGATAACGGTGTTTGGCGTGTATTAAAACAAATGGGGCCAGCAATTTTAGGGGTTTCTGTTGGGCAAATTTCATTAATTATTAATACTATTTTTGCCTCATTTTTAATTTCTGGTTCGGTTTCTTGGATGTATTATGCCGACCGCTTAATGGAATTTCCAGCAGGCGTACTTGGCGTTGCTCTTGGTACAATTTTGTTACCTTCATTAGCTAAAAGCTTTTCGAAAGGTCATCATCAACAATATTCAGAATTGTTGGATTGGGGATTAAGATTATGCTTTTTACTGGCATTGCCAAGTACAGTGGCGCTTGGGGTTATTTCACGACCTTTGATTTCAACACTTTTTGAATATGGGCAATTCACTTTAAATGATACGTTAATGACGCAACGCGCATTAGTTGCTTATTCCATTGGTTTACTTGGTCTAATTTTGATTAAAGTGTTAGCACCCGCATTCTATTCCAGACAAGACATTAAAACGCCAGTTAAAATAGCCATTATTACGCTTATTTTAACGCAGCTAATGAATTTAGCGTTTATAGGTCCGCTACAACATGCTGGCTTGTCATTATCAATTGGTTTAGCGGCATGTTTTAATGCAGGGTTACTGTTTTGGCAGCTACGTAAAAAACAACTATATCAACCACAACCAGGATGGTACAAATTTTTAACTAAAGTTATTATCGCAGTCATTTTAATGTCTATAGTATTATGGTTTGGCGCACAACTATTACCTGATTGGTCAACGGGTTCAATGCTAATGCGTGTGGCACGGTTATTTTTACTGGTCATTGTTGGCGTTTTTGTCTATTTTGCATCACTTATTGCAATGGGTTTTAAATTAAAGCATTTTATTAAACGTATTGACTGATTTATAAAAGTTAATTTACTAAATTATATTAGTAGTTGAACATAAACTATATTATCGGCGAAGTTAGCTTTAAATATTGCCTGAACATTAGCTAAATGCCGTTATACTTTCATCATCATTATTTAGAATTTAGTCTATGATGTTCTAATTTGGGCTAAATTCTTAATCGTATTTATGCCAATTTTCCTTTTGATTGATACTTATTAACTGGGTTGACAACGTAGATTAAGCCGAGAATTAAATTGGCTTTATCAGGATAGATTTTACGAATTTAGGCGTAGCAAATAATCACAACAAATCAGGTATACACAGCATTAAAAATCGATTTTATTTGTTTGCTAAAATAATTATTTGAGCAATAGAGATAATCAAATTTGAAAAATTTGGACGTCAGTGCAACAAAACAGAAGTTATAAATCACTAAACGCCCAACCCAAAAACTAATTAAAAATTTTTTTAGTTATAATCGTAATAACGACAATTTTAAATTACCTTGCTTATAAGAATGAACGATAAGGTAATTCTGGTTCATCAGTAAAGATATCCCTAAATCCACGATAGTGTTGATAATGCATTTTATTTTTATCAGTCGGGTAAGTATATTTACCACCAACTTGCCAAAAGAATGGTGTAAATTGATATTCAAGTCGATCTTTTTTCATTTGCCAAAGCACTTCAATTTCTCGCGGATCACTTTGGAAGTTTGACCAAATATCATGATGAAAAGGAATCACAACTTTGGTATTAAGCGATTCTGCTGCACGTAAAATATCTGCAGATGTCATCTTATCGGTAACACCACGAGGGTTTTCGCCGTAAGAGAGTAAGGCAACATCAATTTTATGATCATTGCCATGTTTAGCATAATAGTTAGAGTAGTGTGAATCACCAGAGTGATAAAGTGAGCCCCCCGATGTTTCAAATAGATAGTTAACTGCGCGATCGTTCATACCATCTAAAATGGCTTTATCTGTCGATGAAACACCCTTAGGAAGAGTAACAAGTGAAGTTCTATCAAAAGAATCTAGTATTTTAATGGTGATATCGCCTACAGTGATTGTGTCGCCCACTTTAGCCACAATACAACGATCTTCTGGCACGCCCCAGCTTTTCCATAACTCAACACAAGCTTTAGGTCCAATAAATTTAACTTTAGGTGAACAATTTTGAATGACGGCGGCTGCAACATTAACATCAATATGATCAGCATGATCATGCGTTGCCATAACTGCATCGATTTCTTTAATTGCAAAAGGATCCAACACAAATGGGCTGGTTCTTAAGTTAGGTTGTAATTCTCGTACTCCCCCCATACGCATCATTTGATGTTGCTTATTCATCAATGGATTAGCATGGGTTTTTTTACCCGTACCGCACCAAAAATCGATACAAATATTGGTATTACCTGCTGATTTTAACCAAATTCCTGTACAGGCAAGCCACCACATGGTAAAGGTATTGGGCTTAACTTCAGTCGCTTCGATCTCTTCATTGAGCCAAGTTCCCCATTCAGGGAAGGTATTTAAAATCCAAGAGTCACGGGTAATTTCGTTTACTTTACTCATACTATGTTCCTTATTTAATAGTTAGACTAATATCACTTCAACTCCTTGCTTCTTAATGCATTCAATCACTTCCTTATTCGCTTGTGAGCCTGTAATTAAAATATCAATTTTGTTTACTGGGCAAAAAAGCATGCCAGAGTTTGCTTTGGTATCGATTTTTGAACTGTCAACGACAACCACTAATTTTTCGGCTTTTTCTAATATTTGTTGCTCGGCCACTGCACTTAAAATTTCATTTTTATAAAGACCGGTGGGTGTTAGTGTTTTACCACTAGTAAACATCCATTTAGCTGCATAAGAATCGGTAATGCTTGCGATTGGATTAAGAATAATGTTTTGGGTTTTGTTATATAAACCGCCCATGATAATGACATTTTCATGATCATGTTCTATTAAGTAACAAGCGAGTGGAAAGTAATTCGTGATGATAGAGACATTTTTACCACATAATTCCCGACCTAATAAAAATGCGGTTGAACCACAATTAATCACGACATTTTCATCGTTACCACATAATTTAGCTGCTCGAATAGCAATTCGCGCTTTTTCGTGATAATGATCAGTATTGTTGTTGGCTATTGGTGCCCAGATAGGTTTTTGCTCCTCTAATCGCATAATGCCATTACGCACTTTTTTAACTCGACCTTCCTGATCTAACTTGGTGATATCTCGTCTAGCTGTTGCCGGTGATATACCGAAGTGATCAATTAATTCTGTCACTTTCACTTCACCTTTTTCATTAACTAAAGCGACGATTTCGTTATGTCGCGTTATTTCATTCATTTATGTTCCTTAATAATTTGATCATATTTGATTGCTTTGATAATAATTATCATTGCAAAAATTGTCAATTATCTTCATTGATTTAATGGTGTAAATCTAAATTTAATATTGATAAGTATAGGTATAAATTTAATTTATTTTAGTTGTTTTTCATCGTAATGTGAAGTTGATCACAGATATTGCTGTTGATTTTTGGGAAAAGTGATCTTAGTCAAAATAATCATAAATAATCATTGTGTGATTCATTGTGATTATGGAATATAGCAATCGTTAATTAAATAAATTTGATTAACAACGTGCAGTGTTAGTTAAGCTCAAAGATTCACTTGATAGTGAACAACCATATAAAGGGCATTAGGATAAAGTTTATCTATAAATTGTAAGCGTAGTATCAACTTTCAATTTAAAAAATGCCCATAATCAATGAGAGGGGCATATGGAAGTAATCTATAACGTATTTTATATTTTTTATAGTCAAGTCATGACCAAAGCACCTTTATTACTAGGATTAGTAACGATGCTAGGGTACTGCCTATTAGGTAAAGACGTTACCACAATTTTAAAAGGAACCATCAAAACAATTGTCGGCTTTATGTTATTGCAAGTCGGTTCGGGTGTATTGGTTTCAACATTTAAACCGGTTATTGCCAAGTTAGCGGAATATCATGGAATTAAAGGATCGATTATTGATACTTATGCTTCGATGGTTGCTGTTGAAAATGGTATGGGAGAACATTACTCTTGGGTCGGATATGCGGTATTACTGGCGCTGGCTATCAATATCCTTTTGGTTATTTTTCGACGTATTACCGGTATTCGAACCATTATGTTAACCGGTCATATTATGTTCCAACAAGTAGGTCTTATTACCTTATTTTATTTTCTGTTTGGTTACGGAATGTGGGAAACCATCATCTACTCTGCAATTATTACCGCTTTATATTGGGGAATATTTTCCAACATGATGTTTAAGCCAACCGAAGCAGTAACAGGTGGGGCAGGGTTTTCTATTGGCCATCAACAACAATTAGGATCTTGGATTGCGGTTAAATTAGCACCAAAACTCGGTGATAAAAATGATTCTGTTGATAATTTAAAATTACCAAAATGGTTACATATTTTTCACGATAGTATCGCGGCTACAGCTATTGTGATGACTTTCTTTTTTGGCATTATTTTACTGTCATTTGGTTTAGATAACTTACAAACCATGGCTGGTTCAACACATTGGACAATCTATATTTTAGAAACAGGGCTTAAATTCGCAGTAGCAATCCAAGTGATTGTTGGTGGCGTAAGAATGTTTGTTGCTGAATTGTCTGAAGCCTTTAAAGGTATCTCTGAAAAACTTATTCCTAATGCAGTATTAGCGATTGATTGTGCGGCAATTTATGCTTTTTCACCTAATGCAATGGTGTTTGGTTTTATTTGGGGTGCATTAGGACAATTTTTAGCAATTGCTTTATTACTGGTATTTAAATCGCCGATTATGATTATTCCAGGTTTTATTCCGATGTTCTTTTCCAATGCCACTATTGGGGTGTTTGCAAATCACTTTGGCGGTTGGAAAGCCGTAATGAAGATTTGTTTTGTCATGGGCATGGTTGAAGTTTTTGGTTCAGCTTGGGTTATTCATATTTTTGCACAAAATGGTACACCAATCGATTCTTGGATGGGCATGGCTGACTGGGCAATTTTATTCCCACCTATTTTACAAGGCCTATCAATTTCTCACTTATTTATCTATCTCATTATTGCTTTGGCTTTAGTGTATATGTTCTTTGCCGCTAAACAATTACGACGCGATGAAGCCAATCAAAAAATACAGGCCGACACGAATGATACCCATCAAGATTTTAATGAGCAAGTCGTTGAAAAAATGGATGAGGTAGCAATTAGCGAAGGACGTCCAATACGTATTCTTGCGGTATGTGGTAGTGGTCAAGGTTCATCAATGATGATGAAAATGAAAATTGCCAATTATCTTGATAAAAAAGGCATTGCTAATGTTATGGATTCGTGTGCGGTGACTGATTACAAATCACGATTGCCGAATGTTGACATTATTGTGGCTTCTAAACACTTAATTAATGAAATTGAAGTTAATGAAGGTCAGCATGCTTTGGGGGTACAAAATATGTTAAATCCGCAAACATTTGGTGATGAACTTATTGAACTGATTAACAAAGTGCTTGCTAAATAATTTATTGAATAAAAAGGGAGTACAACATGGCTTTGAAAGAATCATTGATAGAAAACAACTCTATTTTACTCAACGCAAATGCCACAACCTGGCAAGAAGCAGTTAAATTAGGTACTGATATGTTGGTCGCATCTAAAGCAATTCAACCCTCTTATTATGATGCGATTATTCGCTGTGTGAACACAATGGGACCTTACATCATTATTGCCCCTAATTTTGCTATGCCTCATGCTAGGCCAGAAGATGGCGTTAACCGAACTGCTTTTGCATTAGTCACACTAAATAAACCAGTCTATTTTCAAGGGGAAGAAGAACCTGTCGACGTATTAGTGACCTTAGCGGGCAGTACATCTGATGAACATATGCAGGGCTTAATGGAGGTCACTCAAATATTAGAGGATGAAAATAGTCCTACCGGCATCGATCTGGATAAATTACGAGCATGTAACAGTAAAGAAGATGTTTATGCTGTGATTGATAAAGCTCTATTGGGAGGTTAATTTTATGTATCAAGCTTTAAAAGAGAGAGTGTTACAGGCCAATTTAGCATTACCCAAATATCATTTGGTGACTTTTACTTGGGGTAATGTTTCAGAAGTTGATCGAGCAAAGGGGGTCATTGCTATTAAACCTTCTGGGGTTGAATACCACAATATGACCGTTGACGATATTGTGGTGGTGTCATTAACTGGTGAAATAGTGGAAGGTAAGTTAAATCCTTCTAGTGATACAGCAACACATATTGAGCTTTACAAAGCGTTTGAAAATATTGGTGGTATTGTCCATACCCATTCTCGTTATGCCACCGTCTGGGCTCAAGCTGAGTTAGATGTACCAGCGTTAGGGACCACGCATGCTGATTACTTTTATGGTGATGTTCCGTGTACCCGTCGACTTACTGATAGCGAAATTACCTCTGATTACGAAAAAAATACCGGTCTGGTTATTATTGAAGAGTTTAATCGTCGCGGACTCGATCCAATGGCAATGCCTGGTGCAGTGATCTCAGGTCATGCTCCATTTTGTTGGGGTAAAAATGCTTTTGATGCTGTACATAATGCGGTTGTTCTTGAAGAAGTCGCCATGATGGCTATTGCCACTCGTCAACTCAATAAAACAATTAAAATTCAACAAGCGCTGTCAGATAAACACTATTTCCGTAAGCATGGTGCAAATGCTTATTATGGGCAAAAATAGTTCTTATAAGAGGAAAATAAAATGACAAAACCAAAACTACAAATCGCATTAGATCAAACTGAATTGCAACCCGCTTTAGCTGTCGCCAATAATGTTGCTGGATTTGTTGATATTATTGAAGTGGGTACCATTCTGGCTTTTGGTGCTGGGATTAACGGGGTAAAAACCTTACGAGAAAAGCATCCAAATCATATCTTAGTCTGTGATTTAAAAACCACTGATGGAGGGGCAATTTTAGCTAAAATGGCGTTTTCAGCCGGAGCGGATTGGCTGACAGTATCAGCAGCAGCTCATATTGCCACCATTGAAGCGTGTAAAAAAGTGGCTGATGAATTTGGGGGTGAAATTCAAATAGAACTTTACGGCCATTGGACTTTCGATGATGCTAAAGCATGGCGTAAATTAGGTATTAAACAAGCTATCTATCATCGTTCTCGTGATGCCGAATTAGCTGGAGTTGGTTGGGGTGAAGAGGATTTGGTTAAAATGCGTCAACTTTCTGATTTAGGTTTAGAACTTTCCATAACTGGCGGTATTGTTCCTGAAGATATTCATCTGTTTGCTGGAATAAAAACTAAAGCTTTTATTGCTGGTCGTGCGTTAGCCAATGAAAATGGACAGCAAACAGCCCAAGCGTTGAGGGAGCAAATTGCTAAATATTGGTAATTTTACATTGCAGTCGAGTAATCGACTGTTTTTGTTTTATCCTCATGTTATTGGATCATAAATTATGACTGAACAAACAATAAATTTTGTTAAACACGCGCCAGGTATTGGTATTTATGAAAAAGCGTTGCCTAATCAACTTTCATGGCAACAAAAAATGGCTGAAGCAAAGTCTTTAGGTTTTGATTTTATTGAACTGTCTATTGATGAATCTCAAGAGCGTCAAGCAAGGCTTGATTGGTGTGATGATGACATTTATGCCTTACGACATTTATGTGAAAAAAATGGTATTTTTTTTCATTCAATATGCCTAAGCGCACATCGTAAATACCCATTTGGTTCAGCGGATCCAAAAATCTGCGAACAAGCCAAAATGATTATGCTAAAAGCAATTTCGTTTGCTTATAAGTTAGGTGTAAGAGTGATTCAATTAGCTGGTTATGATGTGTATTATGAACCTGCTGACTTACAGACCCATCAACGATTTATTGCGGGTATGCAATGGTGTGCGAAACAAGCAGAAAAAGCAGGCGTGATGTTAGCTGTAGAAATTATGGATACTAATTATCTTAACTCGTTAAGTAAATTTGAAATCCTAAAGGCACAAATTAACTCACCTTATTTTATGGCTTATCCTGATGTGGGTAATATATCGGGATGGAACTTTGATATTAGTACTGAGCTTTTACTCAGTCGCAATCATATTGTTCAAATACACTTAAAAGATACTTATAAAGTTAAACCCAATTATGCAGGGCAATTTAGGGACTTAGTTATTGGTGATGGTGAAGTTGATTTTGTTGCAGTATTTAATACATTGAAATTAATGAATTATTGTGCACCACTAGTTATCGAAATGTGGGCTAATGATGATCATTGGAAAGATAATATCATCCTAGCTCAGCAACGATTAAAGGCTATTGCTCAGCAGGCTAATTTCCCGCTTTTTTCTTCACTTGATTAAAATCAAAAGTTGATTGATATTTTATGTTTAACTCATCACCTTTTTGGTGATGAGGTATTTTTTAAAATCTAACTTATTGAAAAATTAAAACTATATTGAATTATAGTTTAGTCACTTTTCTCATTTTATTTTTGTGATTCACCTTGTGATGAATGATATTCTAGTTGGTAATAGCGCCACCTTGTGGTATTTTGTGCAAATATTTTGGTGATTTTGCAAATTTGATATCATTACTTGTTTAACGTGCAAATTAATCTGTTAAATTAACTTGCCATCTATTTGTTATCATTGAAATTTTTATAAAAAATAGAGAATTAACAGGTTTTAGATAGACTAATGTACAAATTATCCTTTTTTAAGTTGCCCTTTATTTTTATAACACTATTTCTTATTTCGAGTGCTTTTATTTTCAACATTAGATTTGGTATAACCTTTCTTGCTACTTTTCATGACTATAAAAATTTATGGTCTTCACTGTATAAACTTACCCCTTATCAATTGCTACGTTCAATTCCCGAATGTCTGTTGTTGTTTGGCGTATCTGCAATTGCATTTTATCGAATTAACGTTCATTTGGTGACCTTAAAAAATATTGTTCTCATTATACTAAATGTGCTGATTGTTTGTACTATTGGCTATTTATTAAGTGTCATAGCCGATTTAATGTTTGATGAGATATTAATCAATTATATCGATGTTGATTCATGGTTATTTATTTTAGTGCTAAGTATTATCCCTGATGGTCTATTTTATTTGTGTGCAGGTTTACTGACTTATTATTGTATTAGGGCATTAAATAATCAGTTTGAAAAGAGTACATTAGTTTTTGAACTTAATACGCTTAATAGCTGTAAAATTCATTTTATTTTATTTTTAGCCTTTTTCTTTTTTATTTTAATTGGTTTTCCGTCTTTTATTTTAGATATTTTGATCCAACAAGATCACTATCTTATTTCGATTAGCCGCCATATTGCCTTCCCTTTTATCTGTTATGTGTTGATTTTCTGTGTTGTTATAGTTGTTTGCAAAAACACGTTTACTCAAGTATTTATGGTATTACAGATTGATAGAATTGTGAAAAGTGTGGTTTATTCAAATCTGTTTATTTTTGTGTTTAATTTTACTCTTTTTAGCATTGCTGAAAGGTTATTTGACTTGACGGTTAGCCAAACCATTTTACATGATTACACTGCGTTAGTATTGAAAATAGCACTGCCAATTATCTCATTTATTATATCTTGTTTGATTGTGCGTAAAGTTACCCAGTACTATTTTTATCGAAACACTGGGTATAGTTTAACTTTATGATAGTGTTGTTTGTTGTAGCTTAAGTGAATCGGCAATGTGCTGCTGTGTTTTTAATGTTCGAATATTTTGTAATACTTGTGCCGCTTGAAAATAGTGCGATTTTAAGTAAGCTAGCCATTGTTTGATGCGCGCTGAATGATAAAGCGGTTTAACCTCTTCGATAGTTGTTGTAGCGTAATTAATTAAAATCTCTAAAATTTGTTGCCACGGTAACTCTGCATCATTAAAACGAATCATATTGGCTAAGTTTGGGATCGTTAAAATACCACGTCCAAGCATAATGTCTTGGCTCTGACTTTGGATAAGACAATTTTGCGCATCTTTAACGGAAAAAATCTCGCCGTTAGCAATAACTGGAATATTTAATTTTTGTTTGATTTTTCCTATTGTTTGCCAATCAATTTTATCAGCTTGATAACCGTCAGTTTTTGTTCTTCCATGAATGACAATTTCGTTTGCTCCAGCTTGTTCGATTGCTTTCGCGATATCTAAACAGTAAGATTTATCCGACCATCCTAAACGGATTTTGGCTGATAATTTTGCTGTTGCGCCAATGGCGAGTCTTGTCTGTTTAACAATATTAAATATTTGTTCTGGGTATTGTAATAAGTAAGCACCGCCGTGACTACCCACGACAGTTTTAGCAGGACAACCAAAATTGATATCGATTCCATACGAACCCAACTCAATAGCTTTAACTGCGTTTTCTGCCATCCATTCGGGTGATTGACCAAGAATTTGTACTCGCACAGGCGTACCCGAAGCTGTTTTTCCATCATGGTAAAGTTCAGGGCATAGACGGTAAAATGTTCGGTTAGATAATTTATGATGAGTAACTCTGACAAATTCTGTCACACAATAATCAAATTGATTAATTTGAGTTAAGATCTTTCTCACATTATAATCTAACACGCCTTCCATCGGTGCTAAGATGATACGATTTAATTTCATTGTCGTGCCTGCTTATTTTGTTCGTTACCACAGATTGAGCAGTTAGGTTGTTTTGTCAGCTTAACTTGATTAAATTGCATACTCATTGCATCAACCATTAGTAGTCGACCCGATAACGGTGTGCCATAATGAGTAAGCACTTTTATTGCTTCTAATGCTTGCATTGAGCCAAACATTCCCACTAGAGGGGCCATTACCCCAGCTTCAACGCAAGTCAATTGATCGTCGCCAAATAAACGACTCAGGCAGTGGTAACAAGGCTCATCATGCTGATAGGTAAATACAGTTAATAAACCTTCCATCCGAATGGCTGCACCAGAGACTAGTGGTGTTTTAGTTTGAAAACAGCAACGGTTAATTTGTTCTCGAGTAGTTAGATTATCGCTACAATCAATCACAATTTGATGATGTTTGATAAGTGAAAGTAAGCAACTATCATCCAGTTTTTGGTTCACTGTATTAATGATGGTATCTGCATTGAGTTTACTTAGCGTGTGTTTTGCGACTTCAACTTTATATTGATTGATTGTTTTTTCTGTATATAAAATTTGTCGGTTTAAATTCGATTTTGTCACGGTATCAAAATCAACTAAGGTTAACTTTCCAACTCCAGCCGCTGTGAGGTAAAGCGAAGCTGCACAGCCAAGTCCACCTAAACCAATAATTAGTACCGCACTATTTTTTAATACTTGCTGTTTTTCAATATCAAAACCATGCAAAGTTATTTGCCTATCGTAACGAAATAATTCTTGATCAGTTAGCGCTTGCATAATAGATAATTGTTCATCGTAAATTGCTATATTATAGCAGACACTTGACGCCTTACGGCGCCAAGCTGTTAAGATTATTTGTCAAAACCAGACAAAAAGGTGAGATATTCTTCTTTGGTCATAAGTGGTTTGTAATTTGATATTAGCGTTTGTGCTGATTTTGCATCATCAAAAAGTAAATCGATAATTGTACACGCCATCATTTGTGCAGGGCGAATATAAGCCATTTCTTCATCAAATACGACATAATCTTTTCCATGCAACACGCCTCTTACAGATCCGATCCATGGATGACTTACTGGCATAATATGCGACAAATCACCTGTATCAGTACTACCTGTCATATGGGGTGCAACTGAGACATTTTCTTCACCAATTAATTTTTCAGCGTTATACTTCAACAGTTCATTTAACGTAGCATTATTATGTAAAGGAAGATAACCTGGTAAATCTTTGATTTCACAACTTGCCCCAACAGCCATCGCCCCCGCTTGTAAGGCTTGATTAATCCGTTCATTGGCTTTAATCATTGCAGGAACGTTACCTGCACGCACATAACTTTCCATTCTTACATCACTGGGTACGACGTTAACCAAATCGCCGCCTTGAGTAATAATTGGATGGAATCGGATATAATCTTTTTCTTGAAATGTGTCACGAATTGCATTAACACCCATCAATCCCATCATTGCTGCATTTAATGCGTTAACGCCTGCATGTGGGGCTGCTGCTGCGTGAGCTGCTTCACCTTTATATTTGATTAGTTTTCCAATAAAACCATTACTGGTTGTTGATATTTCAATAAAACCATCTTTACGTTCATTTGGTACACTAGTTAAGTGGATTTGTAGCGCCATATCGACATCATCAAATTCACCTCGGGAGATGAGTTCGGGCTTACCACCAATGTATTTAATTTTACCTTCTTCAATAAGCCGATTTCGATAAGTGATTTCCACATATTCTTCAGCTGGTACTGCAAAAGGAACCACATCACCAGCTAAGTATTGCATGGCGCCAGAATCGATTAGCCCCATGGTGACAGCCATCATATTCGCAATTTGTGCATTATGTCCACAGCAATGAGCAGCACCAGAGGTTTCATCAGCAGCAGGATGATCTGCACAAATTATGGCATCAAGTTCACCAATAACCGCGACGCTATATTTACTGCCTTTTCCGCCTTTTAAACGGCCTTTAACACCGGTTAACGCTAATTTATTTTTATAGGGCACGCCCAATTTTTCAAAAGCTTGTTCTACTTTTTTTGCGGTTTTGTGTTCTTTGTAACCAAGTTCGGGTTCAGCCCAAATAGCTTCAGCAATGGCTTTTATATCTGCTTTTCGATTTGCAATAGCAAGGCAAACCTGTTGTTTAAGTTCTTCTTTAGTCATAAATTAATTCCTATTCCAGTTAAATAACACCTTCCCAATGTAAGGTAATTTGTGCAATGATTGCGGCAAAAATAAACGTACCTGAAAACACCGCTAGCGAAACAGGGATAATTCGCCAAGAGATACTTTTAAACAATGCTAAATCTTTGCCAATAGCAAGCCCTGCGTAGGCAAGTACCGGTGTACAAACGGCAAGTAACGAAACATTGTCCGTAATGGAAACAACTTGTTCATGGAAAGGAAATATAGGGGATGAGGCAATGGCTGCAACTACCGACACCCATAAAATTACTGGAAATTTATTGAGTAAAGGTACTTTGCCAACAAAGTATCCAACAATTGATATAACTACCAAAATAGCTAATGCTTGTAACGATAACATAAAATCAACTTTGTAGCCGACAGTGTTACCCGCTGCCATAATAATAGCTACTAAGATGAGTAAAAATAGTGTTTCTAAACTTTTCATTACAACAATCCTTCCTTAATTACGACGAAAACGAGCAAAAGTGTTATATAAAAAAGAAGCAAAAGGTAATGAAAATAAAGTATAAATGTAGATACCCACTATACTGGACATTAAATTTGCTGTTGTTGCATAGGCTTTAATTTCACTTGCCAGATCTGGATAGAGATCGCTAATTGGTGCTAATGACGCAGCCATCATACTTCCGCTACCAACACCCGCGCCCATAGCTAAAGCATAGGGGTGAAGAATATCTAACTTAGCCATAACACTCGCTAATATGCTCATCCAAATCGCACCATAAAGTGTGCCACAAACGTACATAGCCATCACACCGCGTCCTTCGGCTGAATCTAAACCGTATTTATCTGCAACAATGGCAATATTGGGTTCACGAGCAACTGAATAAGTGGCGCCAACCGCTTCACGTTTCATACCTAACATCATTGCTAAAGGTAATCCTAATAAAATGGTACCGGCAAAGTGACCTAGCTCTTGAAAAATGAGTGCCAGTTTTGCATCTTTTAAAATCATATCGATTTTAGGACCAACGGCAACGCCCAATTTGGCAACAAGTAGCATTAATGTGACAATCATAACGGCACTTGCATGATTCATATTTTTTATGTTTAATATTTTGAGTTTAGGAAGGCTTATGATTCCGCCAATAATCATAGCATATAGCATGGGGTATAAAGTAATAATCCAAATAGATTGTTTACCAATAAACTCACAGATCAGAACGACTATTAGTGCTAACAAATGCACTCTATAGTCTTTAATAATTTCCATCCTTATAAACCTCTAATAATAGTTTTTATCAATAATCACTATCCATGATATATAGAATCATAGTCAGTATTTGCACTGCATATTTAATATACATAACCTTGATTATTACCGTCAATAAACAACTGTTGTTAATTTGTTAATCATAATCAAGATTGTCTTTTTGATGAGCTGATTGAAACAATTGAATAATAAATATCAATAAATGCCTTTATAAGCCCTTTATTTGATTTATAATACAGACAATTTTTATAGCTTGAAATTTTAACAGGATATTTTATGCGTTCGATTTATTGTGGTCAGTTAAACTCATCTCATATTAATCAAGAAGTTACCTTGTGTGGTTGGGTTAATAAACGCCGAGATTTAGGTGGTATGATTTTTATTGATATGCGTGATCGCGAAGGAATTGTACAGGTCTTTTTTGATCCTGATTATTTGCAGGCGTATCAGTTAGCGGGTGAACTACGCAATGAGTTTTGTATTCAAATTAAAGGTAAAGTAAGGGCTAGACCAGAAGGCCAAATCAATAAAGATATGGCAACTGGTGAAGTTGAAGTTTTAGCAACTGAACTTGTTATTTTTAATCGAAGTGATGTTTTACCATTAGATTTTAATCAAAACAATAGTGAAGAGCAGCGTTTAAAATATCGATACATCGATCTTCGTCGTCAGGAGATGACGGCAATTTTCAAAACACGCGCTAAAGTGACTGCCTTTGTACGTTCGTTTATGAATGAACATGGTTTTTTAGACATCGAAACCCCTATGTTGACTAAAGCCACACCAGAAGGTGCGCGTGATTATTTAGTGCCTAGCCGAATCCATAACGGTGAATTTTATGCTTTACCTCAATCTCCACAACTATTTAAACAACTCTTAATGATGTCAGGATTTGACCGATATTATCAAATTGTTAAATGTTTTCGAGATGAAGATTTACGTGCAGATCGTCAACCTGAATTTACCCAAATTGATGTTGAAACTTCATTTATGACAGCAGAGCAAGTGCGTGAGATCATGGAGCAAATGATTCGTGAACTATGGTTGCATGTTAAAAATGTTGATTTAGGCAAGTTCCCTGTTATGACCTTTGCAGAAGCCATGCGACGTTTTGGTAGTGATAAGCCTGATTTACGTAATCCGCTTGAAATTATTGATGTGGCTGATTTAGTTAAAGATATCGATTTCAAAGTATTTTCAACGCCTGCTAATGATCCAAAAGGGCGTGTTGCATTACTTTGTGTGCCTAATGGGGCGCAATTAACCCGAAAACAGCTTGATGATTATACGCAATTTATTTCGGTTTATGGTGCCAAAGGTATGGCTTGGATCAAAGTTAATGAACGTAGCAAAGGACTAGATGGTGTCCAAAGCCCTGTTGCAAAATTCTTTAATCAGACACAAATGGAAGCATTACTTAATCGTGCTAATGCTAAAGATGGCGATATATTATTATTTGGTGCTGATAGCTACAAAGTTGTTAGTGATGCGCTAGGTGCATTACGCTTAAAAGTTGGTAAGGATTTAGCCTTAACAGATGAAAATAGATGGGCCGTTCTTTGGGTTGTGGATTTTCCAATGTTTGAAGAAACAGATGAAGGGCTTAGTGCCATGCACCATCCATTCACCTCACCAAAAGATTTTACCCCTGAGCAGCTAATGGAAAGTCCTGAGACAGCAGTTGCCAATGCCTATGACATGGTTATTAATGGTTATGAAGTAGGGGGCGGTTCAGTGCGTATTCATCGCAGTGAAATGCAACAAGCGGTATTTTCAATTTTAGGTATTAATGAACATGATCAACGTGAAAAATTTGGCTTTTTACTTGATGCCTTAAAATATGGAACCCCGCCTCATGCAGGACTGGCATTCGGATTAGATCGCTTAACTATGCTATTAACAGGCACGGATAATATTCGAGATGTGATTGCATTTCCGAAAACCACAGCTGCTACCTGTTTATTGACTGATGCACCGAGCCCGGCAAATCCAGCAGCATTAGTAGAACTAGGAATCGAAGTTTGCAAAAAATAGCGAAATGTTAAATGCAAACATTTAAAAAGCCTGAATCGGTGTTAGTTGTTATTTACTGCCAAAGCACTTTGCGTTGTTTGATGATGCAACGCAAAGATGATCCTAATTTTTGGCAGTCAGTAACAGGCAGTTTAGAGAATAACGAATTGCCAGTTGAAACGGCAATTCGTGAAGTGTTTGAAGAAACAGGTATTGATATTGTTGGTAGTAATTTGTCGTTAGTCGATGCTAAACATGTGGTTGAATTTGAAATCTTTCCACAGTTTAGACATCGATATGCACCACAGGTTGAGATAAATAAAGAACATTGGTTTTATCTGCCTTTGACTACAGAGGTAGAACCTATGTTGAGTGAACATTTAGCCTATCAATGGATGTCAATTCAAGATGCGGCTAATTTGACCTTATCGCCTAATAATCGAGAGGCGATCAAGAAGATTGTAAATTATTAAAATTCAGTTAAGAGGTCGGGTATGAAATTAAATCGTTACATTATGTCAATTTGTTTATCTTTTTTTACCCTAAATAGTTATGCTGAAATAAACATACCAAAGTGTCAAATTAACCAAAATCAATACATGATTTTTGATGAATATGATACTCAAATTGCAGAAAAAATAATTGATTATAAATTACATGATCAACCTGAAAAACGAGCGAGTAGTATTATTAAAATATTTGCTAATGATAATAGTGAAAATCGAAATTACTGGTTAGCTTCTTTTCAATTTGACGATAACACTACGCAATATTTATTCTTTCAAGTTAAACCAGAAAAGTTTATTGAAGTTGATCAAAAACAATTTCAAACCTTATTACCTAAAATTATTGAATGCAATCAGAATAAACAAACGCCCATTTATAGTGAAAATTTTGATGAAGATTAATCCAAGACATAAGTCAAACATCATTTAATAAACAAAACCCCTTTGGATTGGGTATCAAAGTAACAGGGAGTAATAGTGAATGAATTTTTCTAATTTTCGTGATTTTTTAACTTATCTTGAGCAACAAGGTGAATTAAAAAGAATTACTTATCCTGTTAGTCCTTATCTTGAAATGACCGAAATTGCCGATAGAGTTTTACGTGCACAAGGTCCCGCATTATTATTTGAAAACCCTATTGGTTATACGATGCCTGTATTATGTAATTTATTTGGTACAACAAAACGGGTTGCAATGGCAATGGGGCAAGACGATCCCTCGGCATTACGTGAAATCGGGCAGCTTTTAGCTTTTTTACGTGAACCTGAACCGCCAAAAGGTATTCGACAATTTTTCAATGTTTTACCGAAATACAAGCAGATATTGAATATGCCGGTTAAGCGCCGATCATCGGCCGCTTGTCAAGAAGTGGTATTAAAAGATGAACAAGTTGATTTAACACAATTGCCTATTATGCATTGCTGGCCAGGGGATGTTGCTCCATTACTTTCTTGGGGATTAACTATTACTAAAGGTCCTTATAAAGAAAGGCAAAATGTTGGTATTTACCGATTGCAATTATTAGCCAAAAATAAATTAGTGATGCGCTGGTTGTCGCATCGAGGTGGTGCACTTGATTTTGCCGAATGGCAACAAGCTCATCCTCATGAAAAATTTCCTGTGGCGGTGGCTATTGGCGCAGACCCTGCAACAATTTTAGCCGCAGTTACACCAGTACCCGATACTTTACCAGAATACGCATTTGCAGGGTTATTAAGGCAAGGTCGAACCGAGGTAGTTAAAGCATTATCTAATGATTTAGAATTGCCAGCCACAGCAGAAATTATTTTGGAAGGTTATATTGATCCAAATGAAGTGGTACCAGAAGGGCCTTATGGTGATCATACCGGTTATTATAACGAAGTTGAAAATTTTGCTGTTTTTACTGTTACCCATTTAACTCATCGCAAAGATGCCATCTATCACTCAACTTATACTGGACGACCACCCGATGAACCGGCTGTGATGGGATTAGCGTTGAATGAAGTTTTTATTCCCATTTTACAAAAGCAGTTTCCCGAGATTGTAGACTTTTATTTACCGCCAGAGGGATGCTCATATCGAATAGCTGTTGTGACTATCAAAAAGCAGTATCCTGGTCATGCTAAACGTATCATGATGGGGGTTTGGTCCTACTTACGACAGTTTATGTATACCAAGTTTGTCATTGTTTGTGATGATGATATTAATGCACGTGATTGGAAAGATGTTATGTGGGCGATTTCAACACGTATGGATCCTCATCGAGACACCACGTTCATTGATAATACTCCGATTGATTATTTAGATTTTGCTTCTCCGGTTTCGGGCTTAGGATCTAAAATGGGATTGGATGCCACAAATAAATGGCCAGGAGAAACTAACAGAGAGTGGGGCAAAATAATTAAAAAAGATCCTAAGGTCGTTGCTTATATTGATGAAATTTGGGATAAACTTGGCGTGTAGCCAGTTAATAATAATGCTTGATAAACAATATCTTTTACATAAATTTACTTAAAATAAACAAAAACTATCACCTTTTTATGCATTTATGTATAATTATTCCCCATGTTATGGCAATTAAATAATTATGAAAAAATTTCGAATTTTATTGGCGCTTATGTTTTGTTTTTCTTATGGCGCCTTGGCAAGTGAAACTAAAACTCAGACAGATACTGAACTGAAGGTTGCAGATCCTGGTTCATTAATCCCTTCTTTACGGGTTTCAGCTGAAAAAGGTGATGCACAAGCTCAATTTTCATTAGGAACTATTTATAAACAAGGTTTAGGTGTTGAAGTTAGTGATATTCGAGCCTTTTTTTGGTATAAAAAAGCAGCGGATCAAGGGTTAGCTAAAGCGCAAAATAATCTGGCTTATATGTATCAAAATGGTTTGGGTACCACAGCTGATCTTGTGCAGGCATTTCAATATTATAAACGCGCAGCAGACCAAAATTATGCCTTAGCTAAATATAATTTGGCGTTAATGTATAAAAATGGTGAAGGGACAACTAAAAATACCTTAAGTGCAATTGATTATTTTACTCAAGCTGGCGAGCAAGGCGTTTTAGATGCTTACCTTAATTTAGGTATCATGTATTTTTTTGGCGATGGTGTTAAAGAAGATAAAATGGTTGCAGCAGATTGGTTTAGTAAGGCCGCTAAAGGCAACAATCCTGAAGCTCAATACTATTTAGGTTTGATGTCAGAACATGGTGATGGTTTGACTAAAGATTATGTCGCTGCTACTTATTTTTATACTCAAGCTGCAGAACGAGGGCATGTACTGGCGATGTATAACTTGGGTATTATGTATGCAACAGGAACTGGCACAAAATCTGATAATTCTAAAGCTGCATACTGGTTTACTAAAGCGGCTGAAGCAGGTAATGCTGATGCACAATACAATATTGGCGTGATGTATGAAGTTGGTGGCGGCGTGCCAAAAGATGCCAAGAAGGCTGTAGAATGGTACATTAAAGCCGCAGAACAAGGTAGTGTTGATGCGCAATATAATTTAGGTATAAAGTACCTTGAAGGCGAAGGTATTGAAAAAAATACCAATCGGGCGATCTATTGGTTTACTAAAGCAAGCGAGCAAGGTGACAAAGATGCTAAAGCTTATTTAGATCAGTTATTATCAGGAAAATAAAAAGAGCAATTTGCTCTTTTTATTTTTTGATGGTCCGTTACCCTGAATTACGCATACCAGCAGCAATTCCGGATATAGTAATCATCAATCCTTGTTCAACCGTTGTATTTTCTTCTTCACTGCGATTACGCGAACGTCTCAATAATTCAGCTTGTAATAAGTTTAACGGTTCGATATAAGTATTACGTAATGCAACCGATTCAGCAATCCAAGGCAAGTCAGCCATTAAGCTAATATCATCGGTGATAGTTAGTACGGTGTTAATGTCTTGAGTTAATAAATTTCTTAATTCTTCACCTAACGGCCATAAAATCGGATCGACAAGTCTTTGCTCGTAATATTCATGAATATTTGGCGCAGCTTTAGCATATACCATTTCGAGCATACCTAAACGAGCGTTAAAGAATGGCCAATTATGATACATGTCTTTAAGTAAATCTTTTTTCCCTTCTTCAATGACTTGTTTAAGTGCACTACCGGCACCTAACCAAGAAGGCACCATTAAACGGTTTTGTGTCCAAGCAAAAATCCACGGAATGGCTCGTAAACTTTCAATACCGCCACCTGTACGTCGTTTTTGTGGACGAGAACCAAGTGGCAGTCGTCCAAGTTCTGCTTCTGGCGTTACCGCTCTAAAATAATCGACAAATTCGGCACGTTCACGTACATAACTTCGATAGCAACGACATGATATATCAGACATTTCATCCATAATATCACGCCATGCTTGTTTAGGCTCTGGAGGGGGTAATAAGTTAGCTTGTAAAATGGCTGATGCGTATAGCATCAAACTGCTCAAGGCTACTTCTGGTAAACCCAGTTTAAAACGGATCATTTCACCTTGTTCTGTCACTCGAAGCCCACCTTTTAATGATCCTGGTGGTTGTGAAAGTAATGCCGCATGTGCGGGTGCACCGCCTCGACCGATAGATCCACCTCGCCCATGAAAGAGCACTAGATTGATATTATATTTTTCAAATAGGTGAACCAACTCTTCTTGTGAACGATATTGTGCCCATGATGCGGCAAGTGTACCTGCATCTTTAGCAGAGTCAGAATAACCAATCATGACCATCTGTTTACCTTGAATCTTTTCACGATACCAAGGAATATCCAGAAGTTTTTGCATGACAGATTTGGCATTATTTAAATCATCTAAGGTTTCAAATAATGGAGCAACAGGAATATTTTTTTGGCAGTCGACCATTTTTAATAGTAGGTAAACCGCTAAAATATCTGAAGGCGCTTTGGCCATTGATATAACATAAGATGCAATCGATTCTTGTCCAGCCTTTTTGATAACACGGCAAGTATCTAGAACTTCTTGTACCATTTCTGGTGGTTGCCAGCGGTAAGGCAATAAAGGACGATTTGATTGTAATTCTGCTAATAAAAATGCTTGTTTTTCATCTTCAGACCACTGGGCATAACTGCCTAGGTTGAGCTCTTTAGTTAATGCATCTAGTGCTTCAGTATGGACAGAGCTATCTTGGCGAATATCTAACCTGACTAATTGCAAACCAAAGCTTTTTATACGTCGTAACGTATCAAGTAGTGGACCATGTGCTATTGTTGACATGCCATTTTCAATTAATGATTCATAGCAGGTATAAAGTGGCGTCCATAGTTGTTCATTTTTAATTAAAATATCTGTAGGGGGGATGACTTGTTCATTATTTAGTAATGAAACAATATAACTATGGGTTTTCATCAGGCGAGCTCGTAACTGTTTCATCACTGCTCGATAAGGTTCAGAGGCAGATTTATTATTTTCATCTAACAAGTTGATAACCGCTTGGCTACATTCACTCATCGATAATTCACGAACCAGTATTTGAATGTCAGCTAAAAATAACTCAATTGCTTTTAACCTAGCTTGTAACATGACCTTTTCCGTCACTTTAGCTGTTACATTTGGGTTGCCATCACGGTCGCCCCCCATCCATGAGGTAAACTTAATTGGAACATGATCAACCGATAATTGTTCGTTAAATGCATCAACTAATTGATCATTAAATTCACGTAAAAACAGTGGCACTCCTTCCCATAAACTATCTTCAATGACTGAAAATCCCCATTTTGCTTCATCAAGCGGTGTAGGACGTTTTTTACGGATTTCATCGGTGTACCATGCTTGGCAGACAAGTTGTTTAAGACGGCGCATAATCCGTTCTATTTCGTAATCAGCTAAATCATCATGATCTAGTTGAGATAAACAATTATTAATAGCAGTATAGGTATTAATCATTGTTCTGCGATTAATTTCGGTTGGATGAGCTGTTAATACCAGTTCAATCGAAAGATCATTAATAGCTTGTGTTATGGTTTGATTTGAAAAATTGAGTTTTTTTAATGTACTAAATAATTCCGTCATTTTTTTGGGGCTACTCGATGCTTCACCATGAGGAGAAATACCATAATATTCGGCGGCAGTATTAACCAAATTTAAGAATTGATTAAATGCTCGAGCAACATGTAACAAGTCCTCATCATTCAAATTTTCAATCAATTTGAGTAATTCATTATGGGCTTGTTTATTACCTTGCTGTGCTGATTTTGATAATTGCCTTATTTCTTCTACTAAATCAAATGTTTTATTACCAGTGGCGCGTTTGATTGCATCACCGAGTAAAGTCCCTAGCATATTGACGTTGCTTCTCATTGAGGAATATTCACTGTTCATTCTCTTCTCATTTTCTTTATTATGGCTAACTAAACTTTAAACTGTAAAACGGTTATTACAGTTTAGAGGCTAAGATATAAGTCATTGCTAATTTGTTTAAGATATATACTTTATAACAATACCATATTGAATTTAAATAATAAAATTTTATATTCTTTATTATTTTAATTGTTTTAATTATATTCTCATCATTATCTAAAAAGATAAAAAAATTAATTAAGCGTATTTTTTAGTCAGATTATGTTTTTAAATGCTTGTTTTCTGTTAACAGATTGTCTGTAAACTGTATCTTAATAGGATTTGGGTATATACTAACGCAATGATTAATGTATATTGGATTGTTATTTGATGCTTATTGTTTTCTATATTGCGTCGATTATTACTGTTATTGCCAGTATAAAAGTGATTAGTTGCTTACGTGTTGATAAAGCCATTTTATACCTTATTATTGCGCTTTTCGCTTCAGCTTTAATATTTATTTTACTCGATACGTATTTTTCTGCTGTTTTATACATTATTTTATTTATTGGTGGCACAGTGATGTTATTTTTATCTGTTGCAACTATTCTACGAATTCGTGTCGACAATGTTGAGAATAAAAAACGAGGTATCAGTCCTAAAATTTGGCTAGGTCCATTAGTTTTAGCTTTTATTTTATTAGTTGTACTGATTTACGGTGTAGTGAGTACTGACTACTCACAAATTAAAGAGGCTCATGAATTGATGCATGAAATGTCAGTATATGCTTACATTTTGATGTCGGAATTGGCTGGTTTTTTGTTGTTAGGTGCAGTTGTTATTGCCTATCATTTTATGCATCGACTATTGTCGGAGAAATAATATGATTCCTTTAATGCATTGTCTTATTCTCGCTTCTGTATTATTTGTAATTGGCTTATTAGGCGTAATGATTCGACGTAATTTTTATTTTTTACTGCTAAGCCTTATGATTATGAATAATGGCGCTATCGTCGCAGTGGTTGCTGCAAGTAGTTATTGGCAACAGGCAGAAGGTCAAGTACTGGCTATTTTAGCTGTCATTACTGTATTAGCTCAAGCTTGTGTTGGGCTTGCGTTACTGATGAAATTAATTTATCGCCGTAAAATAATTAATATTGACTCATTGAGTGAAATGAAAGGATGAACTTACTTTATTTAACTATTATTGTTCCCCTAGTCTCTTTTTTATTGTTGGTCTGTCTAGGGAGACATATTCGATCAATTAATGTCATCATTATTGGCTTTAGCACCATGCTAATTGTTGCTCTTATTACGCTATTTTCATGTATTGATTTTAGTAAAAATACTGTACCTGATATGACGTTAGTCTATAGCCGACCACTTTGGAATTGGTTTTCAGTCGGCGATTTTGTTGTTCCTTTATCTTTAACATTAGATGGTTTATCCCTTACTTTTTTGGTGCTAATTGCTTTTTTTGGTCTATTAATTTATTTTTTCGCCGCCTGTTATTTAACTTCCAAAAAAGATATCTATAATTTTTATGCGTATAGCAATTTATTAATTGCTAGTATGTTAACTATTGTACTTGTTGATAATCTCTTGGTTATGTTAATTGGTTGGGAGGGTGTGAGTTTAAGTACATACTTACTTATTGGTATCTATTATAAACAGCTGCGTAATGGCTATGCTGCTGTTAAAGCATTTGTCATTATGCATTTAACCGATATTTTTCTTATTATTGGTATATTTTTACTGTATCAAACTTTAGATACGTTAAATATACGTGATATTTTGACACAGGCTCACGATAATTTAGCTGTCGATTCAGATGTTATTTTTTGGATAACATTAATGTTATTTTTAGGGGCAATAAGTAAGTCAGCACTATTTCCTATGCACTCATGGTTTGTTGAAACAACATTAGCACCTATGCCGGCGGTGGCTTTGCTGCAATCATCTACCGTTATTTTAGCAGGGGTATATTTGGTTCTACGTTTAAGTAATTTGTTTATGATGTCGAGTGATACATTAGCCATTATGACAATTATTTCTTCGTTAACCGTATTATTTGCTAGTTCAATTGCTTTAGTTCAAAGTGACATTAAACGTATAATCACTTTTACTAACCTTGCTCAGCTTAGTTACTTATTTTATGCGTTTTCCACACAAAGTTGGAATTTGTCACTCAATTGTTTAATTAATTATGCGGTAACCAGCTCTTTACTCATTTTTGCCTCTGCGATTTTAATTAAAAAATGCCATGGTGAGCGAGATATCAATAAACTTGGTGGATTAGTCAAATCATTCCCAATGTTGTATGCCATATTTTTGCTTATTATGTTGTCTTTAAGTGCTATGCCTTGGATCTCTGCCTCTTTTTATATCAAAGGTGATATTATTTGGGGGCTAATGGCTAAAGATCATCTAATGGCTGGAACTATTGGTTTATTAGGTATTTTGTTATCAAGTTTAAGTATTTGGCGACTAATTTTTACCGCATTTTATCATAAACCAAAGATTTTTGAGTTTAATAAAACAATGTGGATAAGTTATTGCCCAGCCTTTATCCTATTGATTTTTACAACAGCAATTTTTATCTATTTCCCGCTTCCTGTTCAGGGGCTTATTCCTATTGCTGAACTTGATACTAATGGTCAGTTATCATTTCAATTGTTACTTGCTGCTGTAACATTATTGAGTTTTCTTATCGCCTATATTTTGTACGCGCATCCAAATAGTGAAGTGCAAGAAATACTCAATACACCAATGATTAAATTCTTTGCGCGATTATGTAATGGCGATTGGCGCTTTGATTATGTTGTCAGTTACCTATTTGTTAAACCTTATCTATTTTTAGCTAACCTGCTTAAACAAGATCCTTTAGCGTTATGGGATAATTGGATAATGTTAGGAATAAAAAAAATTAACTCATATATTGTCAGCTTAGAAAATGGGCATATAAGGTGGTATATGGTTTCAATTGTCATGGGAAGCATTATTATATTAATGTTACTCGTTTTTATTTAATAAAGGTGTAATCTTTCATGTTGTTATCGCTTGTATTCTTACCTGTAATAGGCGGATTTATTAGTTGGTTATGCCATGTATTTTTATTGCGAATTGTCAGAACTTCTTATCTACCATCACATTGGTATAAGTTACCAATGGTTATTGCATTTATAACAATTTTAATTACGTTAATGCTTGCTTTAATCTTATGGCTAGATGGGTTAACGGTATTACAACAAGGTAATAACTGGCTTGAAGAAGTGAATATTGAATGGATTCCTTTGCTAAATATTCATTTTCATCTGGTATTAGATGGCTTATCGTTAGTGATAATCGCTTCCACACTATTTATTGTGTTACTGACAATTGTTTATTCAAGTAAAGAAAGTTTAAATAATTTTGGTTTATTTTATTTATGCATTTTATTTATGACATCAGCTATTATGATGTTATTTGTTATCACCGATCTGTTTTTGATGTTCTTTTTTTGGGAAGCGGTAGCAATTCCTATTTATTTTATCATTTCTTTATGGGGGCGTCGCGACTCAAGTTCCCAATTGCGCTTTAATGGTGCAAGCAAGTTTTTGATTTATACTCAAATTAGTAGCTTGTTAATGTTAATATCCATTGTGTCATTAGCGCTAATTAATTGGAATTTAACGGGGCACTGGACATTTGATTATCAAGTTTTAACCAAAACCCCCATTTCTAGCTATACTGAATTTTTACTAATGCTCGGTTTTTTAGCTGCTTTTATTGTACGCATTCCTTTTGTGCCATTTCATCGCTGGTTTATTGATGCGCATATTGAATCATCAACCTCGGGATCAATGATGATTAGTGGTTTACTTCTAACAACAGCTACTTTTGGGCTATTTAGAATTGTGATTCCTTTGTTTCCAAATGCCTCAGTTATGATTATGCCATTAATCTTAATATTAGCATTATTTACTTTGGTTTATGCAGCACTATTAGCGTTCAATCAAACTGATATCAAAAAGTTAATTGCTTATGTACATATTGCTTTAATGGGCTATATGACAGCAATCATTTACAGTGGTTCAGTGATTGCTTATCAAGGTATTGTGATACAAATGATTGCCATTAATTTAGTTATCGTTGGCATGTTTATTATTAGTGGTCTGTTAGTTGAATGTTACTCAACGCGTAATATTAATCAATTTACAGGTCTTAAACAGAAAGTTCGTTATCTTTCGACATTTACCTTATTTTTTATTTTGGCTATTTTAGGTATTCCAGGTACTGCTAATTTTGTTGGCAACTATATGATGTTGCTTGGTAGTTATACATCATTCTCTTATTACACTATTTTGTTAGTGATTGGTTTACTATTATTGTCAATTTCATTGATTATTCGCATGCAACCAATTTTTTATGGTGTTGTCGAAAAAAATCATTCAGCTAAATCTCACCTTAGTAGAAGAGATATATCATTATTAACGAGTATATTAATGGTATTAGTTTTTATTGGCTTATATCCACAAATAGTGTTGGATATGTCATATTCTATCGTCAACCAAACCCAACAATACATTACAGCAGAGCGCGCGGGAGAGTAATAACTTATGATAGCCTTATCGCCGATATTTGTATTAAGCTTCACTATCATTGTTTTGCTTATTGCCCTATTTTTTCTGAAAATGAATACAAAAGGGTGCGCTTTTTTAACTGTTTGTGGTTTAGTTTGTGCATTAATATGTTCTTCGATGATTGGTTACAAAATATCGTTCAATACCCAGATGATAACCGATATCAGCAGCGATAATATGCAAATATCTTTAAATTCGGATGTAACAACCAAAGAAGACTCTGTACCAAATAGTGAGGAAACGATTGCTGTTGATGCTGTGCCCACTGAACCCGAAACAAAGGCTGATAATAACGCTCAACAAAATAATCAAACTGATGTTAATTCCAACATAACCTCAGATACCAATAATGAAAATATTGAAGATAAATCAAACACAGATCCATCAGTTGAAGAATGGAAAGCGCATCAAATTACTGCCTTATTTACTTGTGATGGTTATGGATTGCTTTATACCAGTTTAATTTTAATCATTGCAATTACGGTATCTTGCTTAGCCTATCGTTGGTTTGTTCATGAAAGAGTTGCTCATGGTTTGTTTTATGTTATTTTACTGTTTATGACATTAGGCGGCGTTACACTAGTCTATGCTAGCCATTTGATTTCTTTTTTTGTTGGCATTGAATTACTTTCAATTCCATTTGTTGGGTTAATTGGCTATCAATATATTCAAACTCATTCATTAGAAGCTGCCGTTAAATATATGATTTTATCCGCTGTTGCTAGTGTGTTTTTATTGATGGGAATTGCCTTTTATTATGCAACAACTGGCGAGCTAACTTTTAGCGGGTTAAGTTACCAACTTTCAACCATGTCTTATCCAAGTAATTTATTACTAATGGGTGTTTGTTTAATGTTAGTTGGGATTGGTTTTAAACTTTCATTAGTGCCTTTTCAGTTATGGTTGCCCGATGTTTATCAAGGTGCACCGACAGTTGTTGCTCTATTATTATCAACAGTAGGAAAGGTTGCACTATTTTGTGCCATTGCAAGGTTGTTTTTATTGGCGCCGATTGTTAATAATGAAACCATTCGAATGATACTTGTTATCATGGCACTATTATCAATACTATGGGGGAATTTAATTGCTTTAATGCAAAGTAGTCTAAAACGACTATTAGCGTATTCCTCCATTGCACATTTTGGTTATTTACTCATTGCATTAATTGCTGTGCAATATCAAGTATTAGCTTTAGAAACAATTGGCGTATACTTAATTAGTTATATTTTAGCCAATATCTGCATACTCGGAGTGATTAGTTTAGAATCGCATTCTGATGAATTGCAAGATCATGAAAACGAAGTAGATTTATCGGGATTGTTTTGGCGTAGACCTATCTTAGCATTAACGATGGCCGTTGGTTTATTATCGTTAGCTGGAGTACCGCTTACTGCTGGGTTTGTTGGTCGATTTCTATTAGTACTATTGGGAGTAACCGCTGAATTATGGTGGTTAATTGCTGCAGTGGTAATTGGTAGTGCTCTTGGTTTATATTTTTATGCACGTTTAATTATTAATCTTTATATAAGGCCTTCTTGTCGAGACGATCAGATATTAAATAGTGCTATTATCAAACTAAAATGGCAGGATATTAAAATAAGCGAGCTCATTATTGCGTTGTCAGCCTTATTAATTCTTATTTGTGGTATTTATCCTAAATGGTTATTTAATCTAGTGAGTATGGCACAATATCTAACGACTTAATAAGCGCTTTTGCGCTTTTAAAAAGTTTTTACAGGTAGGTTGAAATTGATTTGAACAATTTACTTGGGTCTTGTTTACATTAAGAAATATCTGTTACCTTAAACATTTTGACAAGAAATAGTTAATAATAGATTTAGTTATTGTGTTATAATTCCGACCTTTAATATTTTATTTGAATCAAGAGGACCTATATGGACTTTTTAATTTCTAATGCTTATGCAAATGAAGGGGCTGCGGCTGAAAGCAATCCTTATTTTTTACCTATCATGTTGGTTGTGTTTGGTCTGTTTTTCTATTTTATGATTATGCGCCCACAACAAAAACGTGCTAAAGCCCATCGTGAACTTATGGCTTCGATTTCAAAAGGTGACGAAGTGTTAACCAACGGTGGACTTATTGGTCGTGTATCTAAAGTTAACGACAATGGTTATATTGCGTTAGAGTTAAATGATACAACAGAGGTTGTTATCAAACGTGACTTTATCACATCTGTTTTACCAAAAGGGACAATGAAGTCACTATAATAGCAAGTAAGCTATTATAGTTCATTGTGTTAATTAGCTAATTCCACAAGAGAATATGTCGTGTTAAATCGCTATCCTTTGTGGAAGTACATTATGTTGGTCGTCGTTATTCTCGCCGGCCTACTTTATGCACTTCCAAATATTTATGGTGAAGATCCCGCTATACAAATTTCCGGTTCAAATACTGCTGAAATTAATGTTGCTACCCAAGATAAAATTAAAAAACTCTTGACCGATAATCATATAGAACCTAAATCATTTGTCTTTGAAAACAAATCTATTTTAATTCGTGTAGGTGATAATGATACTCAGCTCAAAGCTAAAGAGTTAATTTCACAAGAGTTAGGGAATGATTATATTGTTGCACTCAATTTAGCACCAGCAACCCCAGCTTGGTTAACGGCTTTAGGTGCTGAACCAATGAAACTTGGTCTTGATTTACGTGGTGGTGTTCACTTCTTAATGGAAGTTGATATGACAACAGCACTCAGTAAGCTCATTGAACAATCCACTGAAAATTTAAAATTTGAGTTAACAAATAGCAAATTAAATTATGCAGCCATCAATAAAGAAGGCAATCAACAAATTGTTGTGCAATTTGCGAATACTGAAGATCGTAATAAAGCTATTACTAAAATTAATGGTTTACCCGATTACAAACTTACCTCACAAACTGAAAATAGTATTACTATCAATATTAGTGAACAGCGTTTACAACAAGCCAAAAATGATGCAGTTCAACAAAATACCACTATTTTACGTAATCGTGTAAATCAATTAGGTGTTGCTGAGCCTATTGTGCAGCGTCAAGGTTCAGATCGCATTGTAGTGGAATTACCGGGTATTCAAGATACTGCTTTAGCTAAACGTATTTTAGGGGCAACAGCCACCCTTGAGTTTAGACAAGTAAATGAAGATAACACCCCTAATTTACCCGCTATTATCAAAGGTGATATGCGCGTTCCATATGGTTCTGAAATCAAATATATGGAAAACGGGCGCCCTGTTTTGCTCTATAAACGTGTAGTACTAACAGGTGATCACATCACTGATTCTTCATTCAGAGTCAATGAATATAGCCAACCAGAAGTTGCTATTACGCTTGATAGTTCTGGTGGTAAAACGATGCTAGATTTTACTCAGAAAAATCTCAAAAAATCGATGGCAACGTTATTTGTCGAATATAAAGATACAGGAAAACGTGACGAAAATGATAAACCTATTCTTGAAAAACAAGAGCGGGTGATCAATGTTGCGACAATTCAAGGTATTTTTAGTGATCGTTTTCAGGTGACGGGGATAAGTAGTGTTGATGAAGCTAAAAATCTATCACTACTATTACGAGCGGGCGCCTTAATTGCACCGATTCAAATTATCGAAGAGCGTACAGTTGGACCATCAATGGGACAAGAGAATATCACGCAAGGTTTAGAGTCTTGTGTTTGGGGACTACTCATTTCAGTCTTCTTTATGCTAATTGTCTATCGTCTATTTGGTGTGTTTGCTAGCCTTGCGTTGGTCGCGAACTTAATACTAATTGTGGGTGCTATGTCATTATTACCAGGCGCAACATTAAGTATGCCAGGTATTGCAGGGATTGTATTAACAGTTGGTATGGCCGTTGATGCTAACGTTCTTATCAATGAACGAATTAAAGAAGAGCTCAGTAATGGTCGCGGTGTACAACATGCCATTAACGAAGGTTATGCCGGCGCTTGGAGTAGTATTTTCGATGCGAATATTACGACATTAATCACAGCGGTTATTCTTTATGCTGTGGGTACTGGCTCGATTAAAGGATTTGCTATTACATTAGGTATTGGTATTGTAACATCGATGTTTACATCGATCGTAGGTACTCGTGCATTAGCTAATCTGATTTATGGCGGTCGTCGCGTTAATAAGTTATCAATTTAGAGGTTTATTGTGACTGTTGATAAAAAAGAAAATCATGATGTTAGAGAGCTAAATCATGGACGCAGAGTGCTCGACTTTTTAAAATTTGGTTTTATCGCTTTTGTGATTTCAATGCTACTCGTAGTTGCATCAATTGTCGTTATCTTTGTTAAGGGTTTTAATCTTGGACAAGATTTCACAGGCGGTACAACCGTTGAAATTACTGTGACAAAAGCGGTTAATCTTGATGATCTGCGTAATAGTTTACGGGACGCCGGTTATCATGAGCCTGTCGTGCAATACTATGGTAGCAGTAAAGATATTATCATTCGATTGGCTGCTGCTAAACAAGAAAACGGTACGGTATCATCTGTTATTGATAATGCGCTAGGCAGTAAAATTTCTAATTTAATCCATAAAGATATTGATGCTGATGCGCAGATTAAACGTATTGAATTTGTAGGACCGACTGTTGGTGCTGAATTAGCACAAGATGGTATCTTAGCAATTTGTGCTGCGTTAATTTGTATCTTGATCTATATTGCATTTCGTTTTGAATGGCGATTTGGTACTGGTGCGGTAGTTGCATTAGCGCATGATGTTGTGATAACTGCTGGTTATTTATCGTTATTTCAACGTGAATTAGATCTAACGATTATTGCTGCAATGTTATCCATCATTGGCTATTCTCTTAACGATACCATTGTTGTATTTGACCGAATTCGCGAAAACTTTAGAAAAATTCGTCGAGCTTCGCCTTATGATGTCATTAATATTTCGTTAACCCAGACTTTACACCGAACTTTGATGACTTCAGGAACAACGCTTGCAGTTGTGATTATCCTGTATATTTTTGGCGGTTCAATGTTAAAAGGTTTTTCTGAAACATTAGGCGTTGGTATTATTTTAGGGACAATTTCATCAATTTATGTTGCTGCTTATATGTCACTTAAATTAGGTATAAAACGCGAACATTTTATGCCACCAAAAGTTGAAGTTGAAGGCGCAGATCAACCATCGATTTTACGTTAGTTATATAAAGCTCTTTCACATAGTGAAAGGGCTTTATTTGATTGTTTTTTTAACAATTAACATCAAATAGATTGACACCTATGGTCTAGTTGCATATCATTACCAACAGTTTTTATCCCTTTCTATATGGGGCCATAGCTCAGCTGGGAGAGCGCAACGCTGGCAGCGTTGAGGTCAGGGGTTCGATCCCCCTTGGCTCCACCAATTTAATATTTCGAAATATTCTTTTTAAACCCTGCAAAACACATCAAATCATATGTTTAAAAGACTATGGTAATACTACCTACTGACAGCGTGATCAATAAGGCTGCAACACTTAAAATGACCCGACATTATTCGAGCCTAGCTCTTTTGTGTCATCAATGATTTGTAGCTGGCTGACTGTGCCTTTTAAAATGATATACCGTTTAGCCATACTGTTACTGTTCCGTGTGATTTAATTTGGGTGGTGGATTATCCATATCTGGCGTAAAGCCCCGTTCATCAATCACTTCGACCCAATCCGGTACGATTGGCGTTCGACAGTAATAAGTAGCTTTAGCGTCTCGTATTTTGATTCGTTCAAATTCGGGGGTTTGTGGATCGTCATACAGCTCAGGATCGCTCGAGCGATTTAATTTTTTAAAACGCTCATGTTCAACTGACGTATCATGTGACCAAGGTTTAGGATAGCCTAAGGTGGCAAAAATGCGATTACCAATAAAAGAGTAAACACCACCGATTAATAAAAAAATGATAGTTGTAAAAACAAAAAATAAAAAAACAGTGACAGCAGTGAATAATGCAAAATAGTAAAAAAAATCGTCACTAAAATTTGTGAATAACAAAATTAAGTAGATTAGATAAATAAATAAAGAAAATGCACCCGCTATAAAAGCTGAATACTTTAACGCAAGCAAAGTTGACATGCTTACTGAACGAGGAAAATATAAAGCATGGGTTTTCGGTATTCGAACCGCATAAGATTGATAATAGTTATCATCATCATCACTTTTATCCACGACCATTTCCACATAATCTCCATTTTTAAATCTAATATGGATTAATTTGCCTTCGACAAATTTACGCCCGACATAGCAACTAAATTTTTTGCCTTCTAAGGTAATGCTGCCCACTGACAGCGTGGTCAATAACGCGGCCGCCACGCTAAACGCCCCAGTAATTAACGCCCCTATCATGGCGATTAAACCAACATTATTATCCGATCCTAGCTCTTTTGAGTCATCAATGATTTGTAGCTGGCTGACCGTGCCTTTTAAAATGCGATACCGTTTAGACATGTAAAAAAACCCTTTTATGTAAATCTTGTTCTATTAGTGCTAATGCTTCGTCAACACCAATACCGTTGGTGTTGTCTTTATTTGCTTGATTGTTATTGGTTTGTGCTTCATCGTCAATATTAAACATATCTTTTAATACATCATCTTTATAAGCTGAGCTTTGTTGTTCCGGATTTTGATAAATTTTGGCTTTATTATGTGGCATTAAATATTTATCGGTGCGCAGGGCACAGCGTTTTAACCAGGTTTCAAAGTTATCATCGCTAAAATAATCAATGGCAAAATCAAAGACCATAAGCACCAGTCCTAACCAACTCGCTGATCGCATCAAGACCAACCGTACAGCGACAAACGAAGCCACTTTTTTAACACCAATATGCTTTCCAACCTTTTTAAAAATAGCTAACATCATTTTTGAGGTTAAAAAACTTTGACACCAGACAAAATGATAAGATAATCCAATAAGTGAAGTGACTCACCCTATTAAACTTAAAAAGACTTTTTAAAAAAGAATTAAATTTTCATAGGTATACTATTGCTTTAACTTAATTTATTAGAATCTATTTGAATCATCACAAAAGATGCAATCCCCCGCTAATATCCCTGATAATGCTTTACCCTAAGTCAAGAATACATTTTGCATTCCTTTAGACACGGTGGTGATCATTGTTATAATCAACCCATTTGCCTGTCTTTTCGTCACGTACCCCCCACTCTAAACGGCTCTCTAATATGGCTTGTTGTACTTTTGGGGAATAGTCCGATAAGGTGGTTTCTTTTGGGATCGGTTTGCCTTTTTTGCCTGCTTGTCGAATGACCTTAGGCCAGCGAGGTTGCCAACATAAACACTCCGAAATAAAGTAACCTACGGTATAAAAGGGCAATAAAATTAAAAATACTGGGATTAACAAAATATACATCCAAAAAGTTGGGGCGTTTTTTGCGGCGTGTATCATGGGTTTGATATGCCCCTCTAAACCGTGAAAAGGCATGGGTAAATGGGTACCTAAACGGGGTTTAGGCAGATTGTCCGGTCCATGCTCCATATAACGGCGGATAAATTCCCATTCGTCTTTATAGTCCTGAGCGTTATAGGTGTTTTTACCGATGCCGACTGAGTGGGCTACCGGAAAGCCGGTTTTATACGGGTGAAAGGTCATTAGGTTGACCATATTGGTGCCATTCATATCCGAGCCGCTCTCGCCAAAGTTAGATGGCATAATATGTTCCCATTTAAATACCACCGTGCCACCACAGTATTTAGGGCGCTGAATATAGACTTGCCTTGTTACCCGATTAAAGCGCACTCGAATATGGCGTATGGTGAAGAGCTCAAAACGGTAAATATAACGGAAATAGCGGATACATAAATAAATTGAAACTAAAAATATAAATGTAAAAAATATAAAAGCTGTTGTATAACCAGCAATTTTATCTGTTTTATGATTATACAATAAAATAAAACAATATATAGAATTATAAGCAGAACTCACAGGTATCATAAATATAAGTAAACTAATCCAAGTCAGAATTCCCCGAAAATTCTCAAACATCCCGCCTCGAATTTCTAAATAGCGATCGTTATACGCATAGTAGGGACCTAACGGCCTAGGATTATTACTGACCGATTCTTGAGTGTAGTCTTTTTGTACTTCTTTCAGTGTCATATCGGCATGAATATAACCCATTTTCAATTTTTTACGGGTTTCGGATTTCATGGCGTTACCGAACCATAATAAAAATTCGCCTACGTACATTTACCTTATATCCTATTTTTCATTTTAAACATTATGTTTTTATTTTAAGAATTACCATAATCAACCCATTTACCTGTCTTTTCGTCACGTACCCCCCACTCTAAACGGCTCTCTAATATGGCTTGTTGTACTTTTGGGGGATAGTCCGATAAGGTGGTTTCTTTTGGGATCGGTTTGCCTTTTTTGCCTGCTTGTCGAATGACCTTAGGCCAACGAGGTTGCCAGCATAAACACTCCGAAATAAAGTAACCTACGGTATAAAAGGGCAATAAAATTAAAAATACTGGGATTAACAAAATATACATCCAAAAAGTTGGGGCGTTTTTTGCTGCGTGAATCATGGGTTTGATATGCCCCTCTAAACCGTGAAAAGGTATGGGTAAATGGGTACTTAAACGGGGTTTAGGCAGATTATCCGGTCCGTGCTCCATATAACGGCGGATAAATTCCCACTCGTCTTTATAGTCCTGAGCGTTATAGGTGTTTTTACCGATGCCGACTGAGTGTGCTACCGGAAAGCCAGTTTTATAGGGGTGAAAGGTCATTAGGTTGACCATATTGGTGCCATTCATATCCGAGCCACTCTCGCCAAAGTTAGATGGCATAATATGTTCCCATTTAAATACCACTGTGCCACCACAGTATTTAGGGCGCTGAATATAGACTTGCCTTGTTACCCGATTAAAGCGCACCCGAATATGGCGTATGGTGAAAAGCTCAAAACGGTAAATATAGCGGAAATAGCGGATAATTAGATACATTGAAACAATAAAAACAATTATGCAATATATTAGTACAACTATATCCGATACAATATCATTTGATTCATGATCAATTAATTCGGAAATAACACTTAATCCTATATAAAATACATGAAAAGGAATTAGAAAAACTAATAAACTAATCCAAGTCAGAATTCCCCGAAAATTTTCAAACATCCCGCCTCGAATTTCTAAATAGCGATCGTTATATGTATAGTAGGGACCTAACGGCCTAGGGTTATTACTGACCGATTCTTGAGTGTAGTCTTTTTGCACTTCTTTCAGTGTCATATCGGCATTAATATAACCCATTTTCAATTTTTTACGGGTTTCGGATTTCATGGCGTTTCCAAACCATAATAAAAATTCGCCTGCGTACATATTAAAAAGTCTCCTGTATGGCTTGATGCCATTCTGTAAGTTCTTCGCCGAGATCATCAAAGGGTTTACGTTCAAGTTTGCCACTAAAACAGCAGCGATCAAACCATTTTTGCATGGCATTGATATCAACGATAATCAGGTAGATACTGACCACAATAATAATCATAGAAACGTAAAAACTGATTAATGCCAGCACCGCCGCCATTGCTCGACCGATAGCAAAGCGACCTATGACTAACCCGATTTCAGCCACTTTTACCCAAATAGTCCGTTCGATACTGGTTGTGATAATATTATCTAACCAAGGCACTAATGCCCCTAGAGTAACTAAAAATTGGGAAATACTAAATAATATTGTAGCTAGAGCCCTAGTAGAATAAGCAATAATGATAATTTTATTTTTTTCTTTAATCGCATCAAAAATATCCAACACCGCCGATATTCCTCCTGCAATTAACGATAAACTTGCCGACCATAAAAATAATCGCCCAAAAGCAGTATAGGTGACGGTAGCGGTTTTTGATGTTGGGTTGTTTTCGATACAGCACTTTATTGCACTGGTCAGGATTTGCGCGCCTGCTGCTGTAGTTGCCATTAGGGATGCGCTTAGTTCGGCTAATTCTCGGGTATTTTTCCATTCACGATTGATTATTTTTTTGAGTGTTTCGTAACTACTGAATGCAAATATCATCATGGCAATTTTGGTATTAACTAAATCGGCATTATTAAAATTTTCACGCGCAACTCGTGTTATTTGTGAAGCCCCCCGTTTAGGCGTGGCTTTAAAAGAATGGCCATTGATATTATAACCCGAGTCATACATCTCCAAAGCTTTATCACTAATATGTGCAAAAATTAGGTTACCTAAGCGGTTTTTAATATTTTGATTAAATTTTTGAGTTGTGACGCTTAAAAAGCTTCTGACTAAATCAGCAAAAGTAACCGATAATAATGCTATGGGAAAGCCTCGTTTCGCTAATTTTTCTATGAGCGGACCTGTTTGATTAACATGTTCAGTCAATTTGTTAAGTAGGTTAATGGCTGTATCCACATCCGGCAGATGTTCTTTGTTGTCAGATTCGTTAATTGCTATATTTTGTTGTATGTCCAGATATTCGTTAATATCGGCGATTAAGGTTTTATTATTAAAAAGATAGGTTCGCATACATAAATTTGTAGGGGTTATTTGCGGTTCAAGCCACCATTCGTCCAAAACTTTTCTAACTTTTGATGAACTATTTGCACCACACAGGCAAACACCCATTTGTAATTGAAACATAATTCCGTCTAAAGGAATGGTATCATCATATAAATATAAAGCCGAGAGTAATTGCTGTGATTTTAACCATTTTAAGTAATCATCGATACGCTTTGCGGCAAGCTGTTCGGCTAACTTGTTGTGTTCATTGAATTCTTCTTCAAATTTTTTAAGCTTATCTGGTGATAAGCGATTCCAATATTTTTTTTCAAATTCATCTTCTGATAGCTTTGGGGTATAAACGTTATCAATATTTTCAACATACTGTTTTCTGTCTTTTTCAATTCCTCTATTTAGAGCTTCTTTCATTTCATCTGATAATCCAGCGTCATCACCAAATGTTATAACGTAATCATAATATTGATCTTGTTTGTTTATCATTTCTTTAATGCGTCTTTCTCGAAATGATTCTTTAAAACCTAATAGCTGTCTTAAGATAATTAAGCGGTGTTCGTTGGATATGCCTTCCGAATCTTTGCTTTCCATCCAAGGTTTCATCTCTTTTTCAAGTGCTTGATGATATCGGTTATTTAAACTTTGGGTTATGCCAATTGCATCATTAACGACTATTGCCACACCTTGACGCTTTCTTAACTTGTTATAAAGCGATATATAGCGTATGTAAGTTCGTAGTATATTTTTATCATAATAGGTGGTGCGAGTAGTATAAATATCTTGGATAACTTGTAATTGCCTATTTGCGTGATCTCGTTCCCCCATTCTAAATTCAAACACGGGTTTGCTGTTTAAAAACGCTTCTTGCTTAGCTATATCAATTGCTGTTGATATTTCGAGAATATTTGTCAGAATATCTTGGGTTTTTAACGAAGTTTGGCCATTACGAATCTGGTCTGGTGTCATGCCTGACAGTTCAAATTCTGGGGTATCTTGATAAAGTTCTAATCTGGCATTACTGATTTTATTTGGACTGAATACAAAATAGATTTTAAAGATGTCTTTACTGTTTTTAAAACTAATATATGATGCATCTGCGCCGTCAGTTGCAATGTTACAGTTATATGTGGGGGGAATATTCGGTATGGTGTTGTTGTTGCTATATTCCGTTAAGCACCCCTCAGGGCTGGACGAAAATATTCGCCACTTTTTTTGCCCGTTTTTAAAATCTACAAGCACATATAAATACCCTTGTCGTAATATTTGTAGACAATAATTAGAGTGTTCTAATGGTATGTCTGACACCATTTTTTGGGCAAAATCAGGTAACTGAGGCAATTCTATTTTCGCCTCAGAACCATCTTTTAATACTTTATTTTGGGCTAAATAGCCTGTGATTGATAACCGGGTTGGTAGAACAATTAAATCGCCTTCTTTTTCTTGGCACTTTGGGCAGCGTTTGCCAGAATTATTTTCGTAGGCTTTTGCCATTAATATTGTATATAATAATTGATCAATTGCTGGCATCTTCATGTTCCTTATCTAAACTATTAAAATATTGTTCCAATTGGCTAACTGTCTGATTTCTGATTAGATTGATAAATAAATCATGATCAATTTGTTGGAAAACGTGTTCCGATTTAACCATTGAATAGTTGACTATATAATCCATTTTTTGCTGATCAGGTTTATTAAATGTAACCGTGTAAATCCAATCCAGTAACTGCCAAAGTGTGCTTTTCTGATTATTAGTTAATGGTTTTTTTTGCTTTTTTACTGTTTGATGTTCGTAAGCGTTATAGTGTTGTGCTATTTTGATTTGTTGCCATTGTATGGTCGTTATTTTATAGTTGATATCCCACAGTATTAATTCGGGCTTATGGTGTAATTGCACATAATTATCTTGCCAGTAGTACCAATATTGCACACAACCTAACATTTTGCTTATTTGTTGTTTGTCAAAAATATTAACTAGATGCCTAAGAACCTGCGGATCGTAAAAGCGTAATATAAAATAATTTGCCTGATACGACATAAACATTGCATTGCTAATGTGCTGTTGTATATCTTTAATCGTATAAGGTGAAGCGATCAATGCGATTAGTGATGTTTGATTGTTTTTTAACTCCGCTACTAGTGGATTAATATCAGCAGACCCTTTTTTTATTGTGCATAATTGCAAACATTCATGATCAGAGGATACGGTGTCTTGCCTGTCTCTGATTGGTACTATTGAATCGAATTCAACATTATGTTCCCAAAAAAAATTGTCATTAATTTGTGGATCAATTAAAAAATGTATTTGTCCAAATTGCTGAATTTGTTTTGCGATTATTTTATTGATTTCCTGTTCTGGTATGAGTTCAATCATTATTGCCTTTCCACAACAATTGCATGTTTTTCAGCTTCGTCCTGCTTGACTCCATTGCAAATTGGAGGCAATTCATTTTGAATATTTGTTTGCGCTGTTCCCATTTTTTGCATCGCATTGCATTTAAAATAGGCATTAGCTGGCGAACCTAACTCAATACCTGCTTCGTTGATTTTTATGTACGAACCACCGCAAATTAATGTCATTTCTTGTGTTGCTGTAAACTCAATATTACCGTCAACACTATCAATTTTAATATCTTGTTTAGCCGCCATATTTAGATTGGCATTTTGGGCTTGTACGTTAATATCGCCTTGATTAGCAAATACTTTCATCCCAGATTTGTGGGCAAATAATCCTATCGCTTCACCCGATGATAATGTGATGTTTTTTAATGCCGTGATGTCGGTTTGGTTTTCTGTCGTGACCGTCACACTGTTATCCGTCGATAATTGAATATTTTCCGGACTAGTTAATGCAATGCCTTCTTGTGCATATGCGAGAATGCCACTTAGGGTTAAGTTGGTTAAATTTGCCTTGAGCTGGTCTTGACTGTTGGTGTCTGCACCGTGTGCTTGGGATTGATTGGCAGCATTTTGCAGTGCTTTGGCTATCGATAAGGCATTTTCCAGTTGGGTGATCGCACCTTGCATGTCTAGTTGATTGCCGTGTGCTTTCGGCTCGGTTTGACTGGTCAGATACAATCCTCGGTTCGCCGCAATTGCCCCCCATTCATCGGTACGTAGCTCAAACCCTTCACCCCGTTGTTCTTTGTTATTGTTAACAAGATGTCCAATATTGAGTTGTGTTTTGCCGTATTCGGTCGCCAGCTTGATATGCTCTTGCCCTCGTTTGTCATCCATGCGTAATTTATTATTGGTTGGTGTACGAATCACATTGCGATGTTTGTTTATGGTAGTTACATGGTCGGGGTGCGTACTGTCATGCATGGCATGGGCAATATACGGGCGGTCTGGATTACCGTCCATAAACGCAATGGCAACTTCCGTGCCGTCTATTAGCGGAAAGTGGAAACCATAGGTGCCACCTGCATACGGTTTTGCCAGTCTGACCCATAAACTTTCGCAACCTTTTTTCCACTCTTTTAGGTCATAATTAAATTTAACCCGATACCGTCCTTGCGTATCAATATAGCCGTAAGTATCATTGTCTGGGCTGGTCACCCGTGCAGGTAAAGTGCCCATGATTTGTGGCCACATTAAGGGTGCAGGGCGGTATGGTTTTAATACCTGATATGGTATGGCTGTAAAACTTAGTTCATAAGCATCTGTACGATTGCCTTTACCTTCCACGCTTAAAATAATTACACCATCATCAATATCAACTAGCGGACTGCTGTTAATCTGAATACGTTGTCCCGGTGTCAAATTGGCACGATTGCTTTTTCCGCTAATTACTATTTTTTGACTAATTGCCTGTTCATGTCGAATTTGGGCATACCATTGCCCGCTTTCAATAAAATAGTGTTGTTCGATTTGGTTATTGACGTTATCTTTATCACCACGTTGTTTATCTTCTTGAATATTAGGGCTTGACCCTTTGTAGTGCTCGCCATAACGGTAATCAATTCCATAGGTGGTGCTGTCATTGGGTTGAGTATTGACATAACCCAGTAAATTGGCTTTGGCGTCACGGTAGTTGTAATCTTGAACCTTAACTGATGACTCCACAACCCGACTGCGTAACTGAATATCCCAGATACTTTCTGTTCCGCCATCTAATGTGCCATTGGGTAATTGATAATCAATGTTATTGACTTGCTCATAACCTTGTTCGTAATCACTGATAACTATCACATCACAATTGTGCTCGGCATGGGTTTCAAAACGAAACCAAACACCAACATCGGCTAACAGACGTTGTATAAAGCTTAAATCACTCTCTTGCCATTGAGTAATAAATTCACGTTCAGGATAGCGATTGTTTAATTCCAGCCGATAATCAATGCCAGTAAAACCGTGACTGTGTAGCACTTCTTCAACCACACTAATCACACTTTGGTTTTGGTATATCGCATTATTTCGATTCAGTGCTAATTTTGCTAAACGGGGAGACAACACTATCTGATAATGTGCCTGTTCTTTACTTACCGATAACAAACTAAAACGGGTAATGACACCATAAATTTTACGTAAGTCACTTTGAACAGGTAGCTCACTTAAGGAACGAATTGCTGTTCCCAGCATGTTTTTAATAGCAGGATTAAAAGAAAATGACGCATTTTGGTTAAGTAACGTATCGGGCGATAAGGTTTTATCAATGCTAGTGAATTCAATGGTGTAATGCCATGGTTGATTAAGCTGTTCATTCCCTTGAACGCGTAAAACAGAAATCGGCGAAATTAGGTTATCCACCGTTAAGGTGTAGCGATTGTGGCTCACCTCTCCCATTAATTCATTCAATAACCCTTCACCAAGTTGATTGATAAGTGGGGGTAATTTGTTCGCCATTTTGGGGTCCTTTTATACACTTAATTATTTAATATTATTCGATAGTGATTATCTAAACCACGTAAATAATTACTTTTTTTTAAAAAATTTGCAATAACTAATTTTAGTAAATAACGTTATAAAATATTTAATGTTATTTATATAGAATTGAATGTACTGTTATATGCTTGAAATTAACCGATAACCGTTCAATCCCTTTTTGGGATCAAAAAATCAAAGCTTATTCGATAAAATTATTTTTTTGCGAGTATATTTATTCGATTTAGAGTCAATATACGAGCAATTTCATACCATTTAATCTTGTTGCTCATTATTTTGTGGAATTTTAATACTTATTTTAGTGGACAATGTTTAAAAATTATTTAGTTGTTTTTCTATAATGATTATAATTAGTGAACTACCTTTTTAAATTTCCATCTTGGTAAAGTGTAATTATGTTATAATCTCGCGACATTAATTATCTACTCACTGACTTTCAATTATTTTACTAAGCTAACACAAAAGGAATATCTTATGAAAAAATTCATATCAGTATTTTTCTTGTTTATGACATGTATTAGTTATAGTTATGCTGATTCACTACAAGAAAGTTTTAAAAAGCAGCCTTCATCTTCCAGTAATCCTAAATTTACTGAATATAAAGCTCAATTAGCTAATGATTTATTTTTGTCTTTTTTTGTTGATGATCAAGAACAAAAAGCGGTTCCCGTTTTAATCAAAGAGGGTAAAAAATACCAACCAATTAGTATTAAATATTGTATTAAAAATACTGATGAGTGTTGGCGGCAAATCATTTATCACAACTCTTTATCCCATATCACAAGTAATTTAGATAAACCCGAAAATAGAAAAGATTTATTGATATGGAAGATTGAATATATTAATAATAATCAATTAAATGAAACTGATTTTTTACAAACGCCATTGACAGGTGCTTTACCGAATGGTGATGATGATTATGATCCTTATATTCTTTGGCAATCTGATTTAAGCCTTTATTAATCCTATTACCGGTTCATTTGATTGGTTGGTCGTTAAGTTAATATAATTCAGATGAAATTTACTAAATCTAATTTTTTAATCTTTAATTATATTAACTTACGCGAAATTTTTTGATATCAAAATTTTTTATATTGGCTATTTAAGCATATTGTTAAATTTTATAACGCGTTTAGCTACATAGAATATCTTATCATTTTTATCGTTGTTGTGGTTGCTCACTAAATTAGTGTTAAATAACTGCATAAAATGTTATTGTTATTTACGCAATAAAGTTTAGTCTATTCTTATTAACATATTTCAATTCATATTTTTCAACAGGCTAAATAGCGTCTGGCAAATACATATCTTTTTTACCTGTATCAATAATACTATTTATTTCAAATGTTATTGTTAATTATTATGCACAATGGCTAAATCTATCAATTATTACAGTTGATCATAATAATGATTTAAAAACTGCTATAGCTCGAGATATAACATCCTATTTAATTTCAGTGCTAACTAAATAAACTTAATATAGCGAAGTTATCATGATAACGATAATTGATTGATGTTATTGTCGGCATTTATGATTAAATTGAATAATTTAATTTTGCTCATTTAATGGAAGTTTGGCAAAATAGATAACATTATTATCAATAGTCTATTAACTCTATAATTTTGATAAAAGTGTTAAGCTTAAAACTATTTATTAAGCTAATTGAATAGGAATAGCATTAGGATGATCAACCAAATCAAACAAAAATTATCTACAATACTTGTATCAAGTTGTATGAGTGGGTTGGTCATATGTTCGGTAGCGGTTAATGCTCAAGAAAATCAAAAAGATGTATTTCAAGTCAATACTTCATCAAATGTGCTTTCAGCAAATCAATCTAATGACAATAATTTAATTGAAATTGTTGGTCCAAAGCCAGTAACTGAAAAAATTTATCACCAAACTGTTTTTTCGCTATTAGGTGAACCTAAATATCACGATGGTTTTCAATATGTTAATTACGTTAATCCTTACGCGCCAAAAGGTGGTGTAATTAAATTGGCTGAAATTGGTACTTTTGATAATTTTAATCGTTATGCTAGCCGAGGAGCCCCCGAAAAAAATTCAGGATCATTATATGATACTTTGTTCACTAATTTAGCGGATGATATCACAAGTTTTTATCCGCTCATTGCTACCTCGATTACTTATTCCGACAAATATCGTTGGGCTGAAGTTTCAATCAACCCCAAAGCGCGTTTTCAAGATGGAAAACCCATTACCGCACAAGATGTTGAATTTACCTTTCATAAATTTATGACAGAAGGTGTTCCACAGTATCGAGTATATAATCAGGGTATTAGTGTTAAAGCTATTGATAATTATCATTTGCGCATTGAGCTACCAGCAAGCGATCGTGAAAAATTGCTATCTTTTGTTGGTAATCTGCCGGTTATTCCAAAACATTTTTGGCAAGATCATAATTTTTCAGAGCCATTAACTATTCCTCCAGTTGGCAGTGGTCCTTATTTTATTAGCGATTATAAAATGGGGCAGTTTGTTGTGTATAAACGTAACCCTGATTATTGGGCTATGGATTTACCGGTAAACAGGGGAATGAATAATTTTGATGAAAAACGTATTGAGTATTATATGGATAGCAGTGTTTCGTTAGAAGCATTTAAAGCTGGCGAATATGATTTTCGTGGAGAAGGTCAACCCAAGAATTGGTTTACCCAATATCAGGGGCAGTATTTTGATGCCAGGGATATTATCAAACAAGAAAAATCTGTACAAACAGCAACCGATAGCAAATGGTTAGCGTTTAACTTACAAAAAGAGCTGTTTAAAGACATTAATGTACGCAAAGCCATTACGCTGGCATTTGATTTTGAATGGTTAAATCACGCTTTTTATTACGATAGTTATAAAAGGCCATATAGTTTTTTCGAAAATACCATTTATGCAGCGATTGGTAAGCCAAGCGAACAAGAATTAAAATGGTTAATGCAGTATAAAAACATTATTCCAGATGCTGTGTTTGGTGATGCTTATTATGTACCTAAAAGTGACGGTCAGGGGTTTAATCGCAATAATTTATTAGTTGCAGCTGAATTATTAAAACAAGCAGGATGGATCATCAAAAATGGTCAACTAGTGAATATAACTACCAATCAGCCTTTTGAGTTTGAATTGGTTACCTATCTTGGCGATGATATTAAATATGCTATTCCTTTTCAGCAAAATTTAGCTCGTTTAGGTATTACCATGAAGATTGTTTCACTTGATTATACTCAAGTGACTCGTCGCTTACGTGAACGCGATTACGATATGATGCCACGGACTTATAATGCGTTTAATTATCCAACATCAGATTTGATGATTTTATGGGGTAGTGAGTATCTCAATTCATCATGGAATGGTTCAGGGCTACATAACCAAGCGATCGATAGTATTATTGATGAAATTACTAAAAATGTTGATAATCAAGCTGAGTTAATTTCACTTGGTCGAGCGCTAGATCGCATCTTAACGCAAGAATATCCTATGATCCCAATGTGGTATAACAGTAAAACCTATTATGCTTATTGGAACAAATTTGGGCAGCCAGCGATTCAGCCAACTTACGCTATTGGTGTCGATAGTTGGTGGTACGATGCTGACAAAGCAGCTAACCTGACAAAGAATCGGAAACATTAATATGCTCAATTATCTTATTCGTCGTTTATTATTGATTATTCCAACGTTGTTTGTGATTTTAACTATTAACTTTTTTATTGTACAAATTGCACCTGGTGGTCCGGTCGATCAAGCTTTAGCGATGATTGAAAATGGTCCAGATTCTGGTCAAGCATTATTACCGGGAGGTGATAATGCAGCAGTAAAATTATCACAGCATAAAAATGAGTCTAATTATCGCGGGGCTCGCGGGCTTGATCCACAAATTGTTGCAATGATTGAAAAACAGTATGGCTTTGATAAACCCATTATTGAACGTTATTTTGATACTTTAAAAAAATATGTGTTGTTTGACTTTGGTGACAGCTTTTTTAAAAGTGAATCGGTATTAGGTTTAATTGCTAAAAGTTTACCGGTTTCGATTTCGCTTGGTCTTTGGAGCACGTTAATTGTTTACCTTATTTCGATCCCTTTAGGTATTAAAAAAGCTGTTAAAGATGGCTCGGCATTTGATTTTTGGTCAAGTACATTAATCATTATAGGATATGCAATACCTGCTTTTTTACTCGCTGTATTGTTAATAATATTATTTGCGGGCGGTAGTTATTGGGATATTTTTCCATTGCGAGGGTTAGTTTCAACGCATTTTGAGCAACTCGATTTTTGGGGAAAAGTAAAAGATTACGCATGGCATATTTGCCTACCGACTATTGCGATGGTTATTAGTGGTTTTGCTTCACTGACTATGCTAACTAAGAATTCATTTTTAGATGAAATTCGTAAACAATATGTGATTACCGCAAGAGCTAAAGGTTTAAGTGAACGACAAATTTTATATAAACATGTGTTTCGTAATGCGACATTATTAATTGTGTCAGGTTTTCCTGCTGCCTTTGTTGGCATTTTATTTACCGGTTCGTTATTGATCGAAATTATTTTTTCACTCAATGGGCTTGGGCTATTAGGCTATGAAGCCATTATTCAACGTGATTATCCAGTCATTTTTGGATCACTATATATATTTACGTTGATTGGACTAATTGCCAAACTGTTGTCTGATTTATCTTATATGATAATCGATCCACGCATTGACTTTGAGGCACGCAACTGATGAACAGCCATTATTCTATTAATCAGCAACGTTGGCAACGATTTAAACATAATCGACGTGGATACTATTCGCTTTGGCTGTTTTCTTTGTTGTTTGTTATTAGCTTGTTTTCTGATTTTATCGCCAATGATAGACCGATTTTTATCAAATACCAAGATAACTACTATTCGCCTATTTTTCACTTTTATCCCGAAACTGAATTTGGTGGACAATTTAGCACTCAAACAAATTATTTAGATCCAAAGGTACAACAAAAAATAGAATCTAATGGTTGGATTTTATGGGCACCTTTTCGCTATAGTTATAATACGTTAATTTATGACACGCCAACGACGTTTCCAACCCCACCTTCAGCGTCGCATTGGTTAGGAACAACTGATGCAGGTTTTGATGTGCTTGCTAATATTTTATATGGTTTTCGTATTTCGATGTTTTTTGCCATTTTACTGACCGTTTTTACTACAATTATTGCGGTAATTATTGGGGCAATACAAGGTTATTACGGTGGTAAAATTGATTTAATCGGACAACGCTTTATTGAAATTTGGTGTGGATTACCAGAGTTGTTTGTCATTATTTTACTTGCCAGTATTTTGCCTCTTGATTTTTGGTGGTTATTGGCAATCACGGTACTATTTGGTTGGATGGCTTTATCGGGTATTGTACGAACTGAATTTTTACGAACACGTAATTTTGACTATATACGTGCAGCTAAAGCGATGGGGGTCGGTGATGTTAAAATTATGTTTCGTCATATTCTACCTAATGCAATGGTGGCAACATTGACATTTTTACCTTTTATTTTATGTGGTTCAATTACTACATTAACGTCGCTTGATTTTTTGGGATTTGGTTTGCCTATTGATTCGCCTTCGCTTGGTCGTTTATTGTTACAAGGAAAAAATAACTTGCAGGCTCCATGGCTTGGTATTAGTTCGTTTTTGATTATTGCTACTTTGCTTTCACTGCTTATTTTTATTGGAGAAGCAGTTAGAGATGCATTCGAACCTAACAAAGGAGGGTATCGATGAGTTCTCCTTTACTGTCTGTTGAGGATTTGAGTATTGCTTTTAAGCATGAAAGTAACACATTATTGCAAGTGGTAAATAATATAAGTTTTGATATTCACGAGCAAGAAACGCTAGCATTAGTCGGCGAGTCAGGCTCGGGTAAAAGTGTAACCGCTTTGTCTATTTTGCGTTTGCTACCTAAAAGCTTAGTGTCTTACCCTACCGGCGATATTGTGTTTGAAGATCAATCATTACTACATGCACCCGATAAAGTACTTCGTCAGATTCGAGGTAATCAGGTAAGTATGATTTTCCAAGAACCTATGGTATCGCTTAATCCACTGCACACAGTAGAAAAACAGTTGTACGAAGTGTTATCTTTGCACCGAGGTATGCGCGCTAATGCTGCTCGAAGCGAAATTTTACAATACCTTGATCGTGTTGGCATAAAAGATCCAAAAAATAAATTATCCGCTTTTCCCCACCAACTGTCTGGCGGCGAACGGCAGCGAGTGATGATTGCGATGGCAATTTTAACTCATCCTAAATTATTGATTGCTGATGAACCCACAACCGCGTTAGATGTATCAGTACAAGCACAGATCATTCAGTTACTTAAAGAACTAAAAAATGAATTAAACATGAGTATGTTATTCATTTCTCATAATTTAGGTATTGTCAAAAAGTTAGCCGATAAAGTTGCGGTTATGCAGCAAGGTGACATAGTTGAATATAATAATAAGCAGCGTATTTTTTTACGGTCGGAGCATGAATATACGCAAACATTACTCAATTCAGAACCGAGTGGCGATCCTGTTCCGTTACCTGATACACCAGGAATCTTACTGAATGTCAATCATCTTGATGTTGAAGTGACTACTAAAAAACGGCTTTTGAGTAGCCAAAAAAAGAAAATTGTCGACAATGTTGGTTTTACTGTGCATCAAGGCGAAACAGTTGGCATTGTTGGGGAATCGGGTTCGGGTAAAACAACTACCGCATTAGCGGTATTGCGTTTGATAAAATCACACGGCGATATTTTATTTGATAGTTATCCAATACAGCATTTAACAGGAAAAAAATTACTGCCATTTCGTAGCAGAATCCAAGTGGTATTCCAAGATCCATTTTCGTCACTCAATCCACGTTTTAATATAGAACAGATTATTTGTGAAGGTTTAACAACTCATAAAAAATTGACTAAAGCGGAACAAGAGCAGGCATTAATTGATATTATGCAAGAAGTAGGGCTCGATCCCAATATGCGATACCGCTATCCAACGGAGTTTTCAGGTGGACAGCGTCAGCGTATTGCGATTGCGCGAGCTTTAATTTTAAAACCTGAATTGTTAGTTTTAGATGAGCCTACGTCATCTTTAGATCATACAATTCAAAAGCAAATAATTCATTTGCTCAAATCATTGCAACAAAAATATCAGCTTAGTTATCTGTTTATTAGTCATGATTTAGCCTTAGTTTATTCAATGTGTCATCAAGTGGTTGTGATGAAAGAGGGTAAAATTGTCGAGCAAGGCTCGCGAGAAAAGATCTTTTATTCTGCGCAAAATGAATATACCAAAACGTTACTTTCGTTTTTAGATAAACCACTTAAAGCTAAAAATAAAACATTTATTCATGCAGATATGGTAAATAACAAAGATAAAAATGATGCAAAAGTAGAAGAACAAGTCGATTGGACCGATGCTTTATTAATGGGAAAAAGTCATCGCTATGTCGATAATTAAATTACTTCAAGTTTATAACACGATTAATAAATTAATTCACTTTATAGGATAATCATGCATAAATATATTTTACCTTTTTTATTCACACCATGCTTATCGTTGATTTCGTTAAATGCAACCGCTTTGACTTGTAACGATAATCCTGCTGAGAATTTGGTTTCAGCCAATAATTATATTTTTCAAATTTTAGATTATATTGATTTGCCAACTAAAGGTATTAAGCAAGAAGTACGCTCTATAGCAACTAAACTTGATAAGGGAAATAGTATCAGTTCTACTGCTAAGCATACCTTAGATTATGACTCGAATGGACTGATAACGCAGAGTCAATATGAGCTGTTTTCAAACGAAAATCAACGCGTTTATTCTGAACATCTGCAAAAAACCAATGTTGGATGGGAAAATATTATTGAAGATGTGGAAGATAGAACAAATAGTATCATTCAATTTAAAACCGATAACCAAGGTAAAATTGTTGAATCACAACAAGCCAAAAAAGCAGTTGATTTTATCTTTATTGAAACTGACAGCTATCAGTATGATGCGAATAATTGTCTAATTAGTAAAAATGTACAATGGAAACTTAAGGGTGTTGATGAGAAAGGAAAATTTACTGGTGTAGATCAAAATGGTGGTTCATCTTATACTTTTGCTTACCAGCAACAGCAATTGGCTAAAGTTTTGTATCAATTTAGTAACAATATGAAAAATGAAAATGATTTTTTATATCAGTTTGATAATAATCACCGTTTAAGCTCAATACAAACTTCTTATTGGTCAAGTGGTAAGAATGTTGCAAATTATATGACTCAATTTTTAACGTTTAATGATAAAAACGATTGGCTTACAGCCAGTAAAGTGAAAGTCGATCAAAGTGATAAACAAACTCAAATTAGTAGGCAGATTAATTATTACTGATGTTTACCGTTCTAACTGAGGGTTATTTATTAAATAACCCTTTTTAATGATTATAAGAATTATATTTGATTTATATTCGTATAAAAAGAATATAAATTGCATGTAAAGTCCAAGCAAGAGCTAGCCCGTAAGTTAGCATTTTTTCACGTTTTGGGTAAATATTAAATTGATGTAATATCGTTAATATCTGTTGTAATCCACACCAAATAGGTAGAGATATCATTAAAAATAAAAATAGTTTTCCTACTTCTGTGTTTGCTATTTTTAAAATATAAGAACGCGTTGTTGCATCACCAAAAGGAATAATATAAGCCATTATGATAATAATCACTGGCGAAAAAATTGCTGCCCATATTCCTCCTAAAGCAAACAATCCTTTTGCTACTTTTCCTTGCTTTTTTTGTTCTAAGTGCTGTGTTTGGATTTGTTGATTTTTCATGATGTAAAGACCGTTTATCTTAAAATAAATAACAGTAAGCAAATTGAAATGATGATCGAAACGAACCATAAACCTGCTGTAAGTAGGTAACACTTGGTTGTTTTAGTTGAATTCGCCGAAAAAACTACGTTTGGCGTTAAGTTAAACCAACGTATTGAATGGTAAATTGCTCCTAGTAAGGCAATACAATTAAGTACAATCACAAAAGGACTTTGTAAAAAAAAGATAAAACGATAAAACTCATCTTGTCCCATCATATTGGTATACATACAAATGACCCCGTACATTAATACAAGACTTACCCAAATCATAGAAAAGGGTACCAATTTTTGTATGATAGATAATAGCCAATTCGGTTTTGGTGAAAGATTATTAAGATAATTTTCTATAGGATATTGATTGTTATTTTTTTTATTCATAAATTTCTTTACATTGCCTATTCTAAACTAGGTAATTTATTATATTAGTGTAATTGGAAGTTGGATCACTCATTATAATAGTAAAACTAATCCATGTCGTTAATTTAAGATTATTTATAATAGCGATTTTCACTATGATTAGGCTTGGCATATCGTGCCGCAAATATAAGTTATTGAATCGTGCGTTTACCAGTGTTATTAAAAACATGGTTCTTTTATTCATTTGATAAAAGCTAGATGAAAAACATCTTGTCAAATGACACAGAGCAAAACATTAAACTATTTCGATTTACTTAATTTTTACCTAAACAGTTATAATCAAGGTAAAGAAACAACAATCATTATTATTCTTATAGTTGCATCAATAAAGTATTATTGATTAATGATGATTATTAGAATTAATAATTTAGAAAATATCTTTTATTTTCATGGTGATAAAGTTAATTTTTTTAAGAAAAGTAGTGATTTAGTATTAACTATCACAAATTTTGTGCAACGATTAATTATTATTTGTATTTTTTGGATAATTGAATAATATAGCAACAAAACTTACTAACGCTATATTATTTGCATCCTCGATATTATGCTAGTTATAACAAGGATGTTTTGATTTAAACGAAAATGAACAACTCAAGTCATAAAATTCCAGTCGGAATTGTGGGTATTATTAGTGCCATTGGTATTGTCTATGGGGATATCGGTACATCGCCGCTGTATGTGCTGAAGTCTATCATTCATGGTTTACCTAATAATCAATGGGCAAACCCTTTCTATATTTTGGGCGCCGTCTCTTGTGTAATTTGGACATTGACTATTCAAACTACCTTAAAATATGTGATTATCACATTGCGAGCCGATAATAAAGGTGAAGGAGGAATTTTATCCTTATATGCTTTAATTCGGCGACGTTACCAGTGGACATTTATTATTGCAATTATTGGGGCAGCAGCGTTACTAGCAGATGGCGCTATCACACCTGCTATTACCATTATCACTGCAATTGAAGGCCTAAATGTTATTTATTCTAGTATTCCAATCATTCCAGTCACCTTACTTTTAATTGCGGTACTATTTTTTATCCAACCTTTTGGCACCGGCTCTTTAGGACGATTTTTTGGCGTTGGAATGCTGATTTGGTTTTCAACATTGGGTATTTTAGGACTGTATCGATTATTGCCGCATTTGAATGTGTTAGCCGCTTTTAATCCTATGTATGCGATAAGATTTATTATTGAAGCGCCCGATGCATTAGTTATCTTAGGTGCTATTTTTATGTGCACAACAGGGGCTGAAGCACTTTATTCTGATTTAGGCCATTGTGGACTGAAAAACATTCGTATTTCTTGGGGATATGTAAAGAGCTGCCTGATTATCAATTATTTAGGTCAAGCGGCATGGGTGATTTCTCATCCGCAAATAATTGGTCCTGATGTCAATCCATTTTTTATGATGATGCCAGAGTGGTTTAGATTAACGGGGATTATTATGTCGGCATTGGCTGCGTTTATTGCGTGTCAAGCCTTAATTAGCGGTGCTTTTACCATAATTAGCGAAGCTATTTCATTAGATTTATGGCCAAATGTGCGGGTGAAATATCCAACTCTGATTAAAGGCCAGATGTATATAAGATCGATTAATTATATATTGTTTACGCTTTCTGCATTGATGGTAATAAGTTTTCAATCCTCAATTAATTTAGAAGCGGCTTATGGATTAGCCATTACTCTTAGCATGTTAATGACCACCGTATTGTTATTTTTCTATTTTATGAAAAATAATAAGCCACTTTGGTATAGTGTCCCACTGACATTATTTTTTATGGTAATTGAAATTGGTTTTTTTGTCGCTAATATCCAAAAATTCTTCCATGGTGGGTTTGCCTCTATTTTAATTGCCGGTTTTATATTTATTATTATGTATTCATGGTTTACAGGGCGTCGTTTAAAACGTGAGCATAATTCATTTGTTAAATTAGATGCTGAATATTTAGCTAAAATTGTAGCAATTAGCCATGATAAAACTATTGATAAAACCGCAACCCATCTTTTTTACTTAACCCGAGCACAAGGGTTACATGCGGTTGAAAGTAAAATCACTTACTCGTTATTTGAACGGAAACCTAAACGCGCTGATACATATTGGTTTGTTTCAATTAATCGCATGGATGAACCCTATAAATTTGAGTATCAAGTTGAAGTTTTAGTGCCATATAAAGTGTTTCGTATCGATTTGAATATTGGTTTTAAAGTCGACATGCATGTTGAACAATATGTACAATTAATTGCAACTAGAATGGAGCAACAAAATTTAGTTAATTTGTCATCACGCTATCCTTCAATAAAAGAACAACGAGGTGATAGTTTATATGTTATTGTTGAACGTACATTACGAAACGTAGATGTCAATTTTATCAATCGCCCAATGCTGGCTATTTACTCTTTTATTAAAACGAAATTTACCTCTGATGCTGAAATGTTTGATATCGATCCAACATTAACATTAGTGGAATTTGTGCCAATGATTGCTAACGAGTATGAATCAGACTGTGAAACGTTAAAACAACTTATTGAGCAATCACAGATGGGAATTACAACTGATCAGGACATTGCAGATGCCATATCCGATACCGATCATAATTGAATTCAACGAAAATTAAAAAATAGCGTACAATAGTCATCATTCAATAAACGTTCATTAATATAGTAGGAAATGAATATGACAGGTAAATTTATTGTCATCGAGGGGCTGGAAGGGGCAGGTAAAACCACTGCAATTGATACTGTTGCTCATATTTTAAGTCAGCATAACGTTGGCGATATTCAATTTACTCGTGAACCTGGTGGAACGCCAATTGCAGAAGCGCTACGTAATATTATTAAAAATGGTTTAGATAACGAACCTTTGACAGATAAAGCCGAATTATTGATGTTATATGCTGCGCGCATTCAACTCATTGAAAATGTGATTAAGCCTGCACTTAAATTGGGAAATTGGGTGATAGGTGATCGACATGATTTGTCGACGCAAGCCTATCAAGGTGGTGGTCGTCAATTAGATGATGTTTTTATTAAAACATTAAAAGATCAGGTGCTTGGCAATTTTAAACCGGATTTGACATTATATTTGGATATTGAACCTAAAATTGGTTTATTACGCGCAAGATCAAGAGGTGAACTCGATCGGATTGAACAACAGTCTTTATCTTTTTTTGATAGAATACGCGAGCGTTATTTAACACTTGCGGCACAAGATAATACTATTGTAACAATTGATGCTTCGCAATCAATTGAAGTAGTCACTAAACAGATTGAAACAGTATTAACTCAATGGCTGTCAACACAGGTTTGATGTATATATGATTTTTAATGATTATCCTTGGCTTTCTTTACCTTATCAACAATTAGCTGATAGTATTTTACATCAGCGAGCTCATCATGCTTGGTTAATCAATTATGTACAAGGCAGTGGCGAAGATAAGTTTGTTAATTTGCTTGCTAATCGTTTGTTGTGTCAATCATCACATCAGTTAGAACCATGTTTACACTGTCACAGTTGTCGATTATTTTTATCTCATCATCATCCTGATTTTTATATAGTCACTAATGAACAAGGTAAGCAATCTATCGGTATCGATCAAATACGAACACTTACTACTAAAATTTATGAAAAATCGCAACAGGGTGGTAATAAAGTCATTTGGATTGAGAATGCTGCATTAATGACAGAGGCCGCAGCAAATGCATTATTAAAAACGCTAGAAGAACCACCTGAAAATACTTATTTTATTTTGAGTAGTGAGCATAATAGTCATTTATTACCGACTATACATAGTCGGTGTTTTCGTTATTTCATACCTGTTCCTGAATTAGAACAATCTATTTCATGGTTAAAAAAACAACACATTCAGCCATATAATGATAATGAACTTGCCTGTGCATTGTTATTGAGCGAAAATGCACCAATAACAGCTGTAGCGTTATTAGCGCCTGAAAAATGGCAACAACGAAAACTTTTTTGTGAGCAGTTATTAAACGTTTTACCACAAAATGATTATTGGCAATTAGCTAAAACACTTAATAATGAACAAGTGGTTGAATATATAATTTGGTTTTCAAGTTTGTTAAGTGATGCTTTAAAAGCACAGCAAAAAGCGGGACGTTTTATTATTAATCGCGATCAGGTGCCTTTGGTAAGGTTATTGGCGAGAATGGATAATGAAAAAATTTTAGCTCTTTATGATTTATGGTTGCAAGCAAGAATATTATTATTATCGGTTACAGGTTTGAATAAAGAATTAATGGTTTATAATGTGCTTGCTCAATCGGAATTAATTAGTCAATGATACACTAATTATATTTTGTAACTACATTTTCGTTTAATGTATGTTTAAGTAAAAAGGATAACTGTGAGTTATTTATCTATTGAATTTGGCCTACTTTTTATTGCTTTCTTTGCTTTGTATTGGGGATGCTGTTTTTCACCTAATTTACAAAATAAATTACTATTAATAGCAAGCTATCTGATTGTTGCCAGTTATAGTTGGCAGTTCGCACTAATTTTGCTTGTTTATACCTGCATTATTTATCTATTTTCACTTGCTATTGCCTCATTACAACGTCATGCAAAGCGATGGCTAATTTTGGCGTTGTGTGTATCGATAATTAATTTAGCTTTGTTTAAATATTTTGATTTTTTCCGATATGAATTACAAGCATTACTAAATTTTTGCCATTTACCCATTTTATTACCCGTTATCACCGTACTGATTCCAATCGGAATTTCATTTTATACTTTTCATTCTGTCAGTTACTTAGTATCGGTGCAAAAAAAAGCGTTACCTGTAGCAAAATTTTGGGATTTTGCTCTGTTTTTGTCTTTTTTCCCTAGTATTATTGCCGGTCCAATCAATCGCGCAAAAGATTTCCTGCCTCAAATTGCGGTGAGTCAACCTCGTGAAATATTACAACCGTTTCGAGCTTTTACTTTAATAATTTTAGCCGTGATTAAAGTGTATTGTTTAGGTGGGTTAATTAGTGAAAACTGGGTAAAACCAATTTTTGCTAATCCATTAGAATTTAATGTTATTGATTTGTTAGTCGGCCTTTATGGTTATGCAATGCAAATCTATTTGAATTTTTCTGGTTATACTGATTTAGTGACAGCAATAGCTTTATTATTAGGTTTTCGTTTACCAATCAACTTCAACTTTCCTTATTTAGCTCTGAATTTACGTGAATTTTGGGATCGTTGGCACATCAGTTTATCACATTGGATTCGTGATTATATTTACATACCATTAGGTGGTAGTCGAAAAGGATTTATTCGCACACAAATAAATGTCTTGTTAGCGATGTTATTGTCTGGGTTATGGCATGGAGCAGGCATTAACTTTATCATTTGGGGAGCGTGTCATGGCATAGGTATTATTGTCCTTAATATAGGTGATCGTTATTTAGGTCGAAATTGGATAACGTTACGTTCACCAATAATAGCAAGATTAATTACCTGGCATTATGTCTGTTTTACATGGCTATTTTTTAATAGTGAAAGTTTGCCTGATGCTATCGATTATTTAACGGCATTAACACATAACTTTTTTATTGAACCTAATTATATTGGTGCTTTTTTATTTATATGTATTATATTTTTTACTTATCCAGTGTTTAAAAATATTCCTGATTGGTTTACTTTGCAATTAAGCAAAATAAAACCATGGTATTTGCCTTTCATTTTTATTTTGATATTGTGGGTAACTATATACATTGCACCTTCAGGTGTGCCAAACTTTATTTACGCTAACTTTTAATTATGATGTTAACTCATTATGTTATATAAGAAATCGTTTTCGAAAAATAAGAAAAAAAACAGATCGAATGTGAAACGGCGACGTCATAATACGATCAATAAAAGAGAAGTAGCTAATAAGTCTTATAAAAAGAGAGAGATTGCGGTAAATATCAATACTTGTTTATCAGCAAGATGTATTTTTATTTTATTGTTTGTAACTGGAATAGCTTTAATGGTGCTTTATTATAAATCGATACTGATTTATTGGCAGCAAACTTACCATTCTGATCTATTTCATTCTAATACTTTAATAGAAGACTCTTTATCAGAAGAACAAAGTGAAGAATCGAGTGAAGATGCTATAGCTCAAACACAGGATTCAACTATAATAAAAGATAGTAAACATGAGCCACAAGTTGATAAAAATGTAAATCCAATAGAGCAAAACCATACTGTTAAACCAATAATTATTCAACCTGATGCGATTAAGCGATTAAGTAAAGATAAAATTAAAGATGAAATCTTAGCAAAAGATAAATCACTATCAGATAAAAATAAACAGGTTGAAAGTAGTATTAAAAAAACACTTGAAAAATCTAATAAAGAGCCAACGTTATCACCAGTAAAAGAAAAAGATGAATTACCAAAAGTTCAAATACATGATGTCCCGTTGATTCATCAACCGTTGCCAATTGTTTTAACTGAAAATGATAAGGTTTTTTTTGCGGGTGACTCATTAATGCAAGGTGTTGCACCATATGTTAAAAAAATGTTATTCAAACAGTATAAAATAGAAAGTATAGATTTGAGTAAACAAAGCACGGGGCTTGCTTATCCCAATGCTTTTGATTGGCCCAAAACTATTAGTGATACACTAGCCGACGATCCTTCAATTAAGCTGCTTGTGGTTTTTTTAGGGCCTAATGACCCTTGGGATTTTCCCGTTAAAGGATACGCTAAATACGCGAAATTCAAATCTGAATTATGGGAAGAACAATACCGTTTACGTATAGCCAATATTTTGAGTAATGCTCGTGAACATCATATACAAGTGCTTTGGCTAGCTGCGCCATGTATGCGTAAACCTAAATTGAATGATGGCATGGTTTACCTTAATACATTATATAAATCAGAGATTGACAAAACTCAACAGCATTTTTTGACAACCAATGAGTTACTTGGTTGTACCTACGAAAAATTCAATAGTTTTATTGAAACAAATAATGAAAAAATAAAAGTACGGGTGGATGATGGGGTTCATTTTACACCAACTGGCCAAAAGATTCTGGCAAAGGCCATTATGGAAAAAATAATTTTTAAAGAATTAGAGGGTACCCATAGTGATTAAGTTTTTAAAGTATATTCTAGCTATTATTGCGGTAACATTTACTGTTGGATGTAGTGTAGCAGAAAGTACGACCACAACAACTGTATCAGGGATTATTGATTTTGGCGATCCCAACGCTAAACAATTTGCAACACGGTTAAAATCGTTAGCAGCGAACAGAAATAGCGATGATGTTGTTAATATAACCCAATTTGGTGATTCGCATACCGCAGCAGATTTTTTCACCGGTGAATTTAGAACGTTAATGCAAGGCAAATATGGTGATGCGGGGATTGGCTGGATAACGCCTGTTGCGATCAAAGGACAAAGTCATGCAGCGGTTACTTGGAAAAATAAAAATTGGGATGTATTAAGTAGTAGAACACTAAGCAATTTAGATTTTCCTATGGGTGGTTTTATTGCCAAACCGCTGAAGGATTCTGCTGTAATACAAATTTCACCAAAATCATTAACCAATAAAGATTGGCAAGTAAAATTCACTTTTAAAACATTAAAAAATACGCCTAATGTATTTGGAATTTATGATGTTAATAATAAAAAGATTAATTTTAATTATGTGCCTCAAGCGAATGTGTGGCAAACGGCTTCTATTGTGTCGAAACTGCCTTTAATGATAAAAGGGCAAAATGATGTTGAACTCGGTGGAATATGGTTAACGCGTTATCAACAGCCAGGGGTAGTTGTATCGGCTATAGCCACTAATGGCGCTAAGCAAACCATATGGCAAAAATGGAGCCCTAATTGGTTTAAAGAGTTAGCTTTATCAAAAACTGATTTAGTGATACTTGAATATGGGACAAATGAGAGTTTTGATGAAACGTTAGATCCTACTGCTTATCGCAAAAATTTAGTGAATAGTATAAGACAAATTCGTAAATCTTTGCCTGATGCAACTATTTTATTAATGTCACCACCAGATACCATGGCGAATGAAAAAGATACCCCAAAATCTTTTTCAACAATTAAAAATATTCAAAGACAAGTCGCTAAATCCGAAAAGACGTTATTTTGGGATTGGCAACTGGCAATGGGGGGTAAATTTGCAGTTAAAGAGTGGCGACAGCGGGGATTGGCTCGTGCAGATTTAGTTCATCAAACATTACAAGGTTATAAAGAGAGTGCTCGAATGTTTTATGCTGACTTGAATGACTTTGTACAAAAAAAATAGACAAATTTAAGATTAAAAAGGAATAACTAAGTTATGTCATCTCCAATTATTGTTGCTGTTGATTTTGCTGATGTTAAATCAGCATGGAATTTTATTGATCGTGTTGATCCTAAAGATTGCCGTCTTAAAATTGGCAAAGAGTTATTTACTCATGCTGGGCCTGAATTTATTAAACAAATTATGAATAAAGGCTTTGATATTTTTTTAGATCTTAAATTTCATGATATTCCAAATACGGTAGCTAAAGCAGTTTCTGCCGCTGCCGATTTAGGGGTTTGGATGACTAATGTGCACGCAAGTGGTGGTGCTCGCATGATGCAAGCAGCAAAAGATGCACTTTATCCTTATGGTAAACAAGCACCAATATTAATTGCAGTGACAGTATTGACGAGTATGGAGTCTTCTGATCTTCAAGAAATTGGTATTCATGTCTCACCTTTAGAACAGGCTACAAAATTAGCTATACTGGCTAAGAATTGTGGCCTTGATGGCGTCGTATGTTCGGCTAAAGAAGTTCAAAGTTTTAGAACTCGGCTTGGCAGTGATTTTAAATTAGTTACTCCAGGTATTCGTCCAGCCGGTTCGACGCCAGATGATCAACGTCGTATCATGACACCTCAACGAGCTCAAGCTGCGGGTGCTGATTATCTTGTCATTGGCCGACCAATTACTCAAGCTGAAGATCCTGCTAAGGCATTACAGTCTATTTTAACTACACTTGATTTAACTAAGAGCTAAGCAAAAGCATGTCTGATAATTTAGTTGTATATTCAACCGATAAAGGTCGAATTAAACCGAAAGAGGCGCAATTATCTCGTGATAAAGGTGATGGTATTATTCGTATTCAAAGGCAAACTTCAGGTCGTAAAGGCAAGGGTGTTTGTGTGATTTCGGGTTTTGATTTGGATGATAGCCAATTATCAAAGTTAGCAGCAGAACTTAAAAAACGCTGTGGTTGTGGTGGGTCTATCAAAGATGAAACCATCGAGATTCAAGGTGATAAACGAGATTTACTGAAAACATTGTTAGAAGAAAAAGGTTTTAAGGTAAAACTAGCAGGTGGTTAACTTTATTAGCTAAAAAAATAACTCCCATTGTGGGAGTTATTTAATTGCAATTAATTTGAGCGATATGTCCGCATTTTTTTGCTAATATCACGGCGTTCTTTAGAAATTTCAGCATTTTTGATAATATAATCATCAACACGATCATCATAGTCACTTTTCATGTTAGCAATGATCGCTTGAAGCTCTTCGTATGTCATATCAGGCTTAATATATTCACTTAAGTTTTCAAGTAATAGAACGCGTTTTTGGTTGTCACGAATCTTTTTCTCGTTGTCTGCTATTTCACGTTTTAATTTATTTAATCGACGCGATAGACGAATGTACTCTAAAACATCTTGAAACGATGGTGCGCTTGCTTTTTCCTTGTCCATCTGTAACCCCTTATTTCAAAAAAATGGAAAAATATATTAGAGGCAATTATATACTAATAATTTTTCAAGATCATATTAATTATATTTTTAATGTTATCACGATGGTATGTTGATTTTATCCCGTCATTATGCCTTTATAGATATAACTATTCTTTTATAGCTTTTATTTTGAATTTTTTATATTTAAATGCAGATAATTTTTGAAAAAAATTGATTGAAAAGATAAAAGTTAAAACAACTATTAAGAATTATTACAAAATATTATACAATACCCCGATATTTCTAAAAGCGTATCAAATGAGAGAATCATAATGAGCTGGATTGAGAAAATTCTAAGTAAAAATAATATATCGTCAGATCATAAAAAAGCGAATATTCCTGGTGGTGTTTGGACCAAATGTAGTAACTGTGAGCAAATTATTTATCAAGCTGAATTGGATCGTAACTTAGAGGTTTGTCCTAAATGTGATCATCATATGCATATTCCTGCACGTGTAAGATTATATCGGTTTTTAGATGAAGGTTCTGATGTTGAAATTGGATCTGAATTAGCGCCTAAAGATATTCTAAAATTTAAAGATACTAAAAAGTATAAAGATCGCTTATTAGCGGCTCAAAAAGAAACGCACGAAAAAGAAGCTATGGTTGTAATGAAAGGCACTTTATTAGGGATCCCTGTTGTGGTAGCTTGTTTTGAATTTGCTTTTATTGGTGGGTCAATGTCTTCTGTTGTGGGTGCTTTATTTACACGTGCAGCAGAACAGGCAATTGCTGATAAATGCCCATTAATTTGTTTTTCAACTAGTGGTGGTGCTCGCATGCAAGAAGCACTTTTTTCACTCATGCAAATGGCAAAAACAAGTGCAATTTTAGCTAAAATGCAAGATGAAGGTTTACCTTATATTTCGGTGATGACCGATCCTACTATGGGCGGCGTATCAGCGAGTTTAGCTATGCTAGGTGATATTAATATTGCTGAACCTAAGGCATTAATTGGCTTTGCTGGTCCAAGGGTCATTCAGCAAACTGTACGTGAAACCTTACCTGAAGGTTTTCAGCGTAGCGAATTTTTACTTGAAAAAGGTGCATTAGATATGATCATTCATCGTAAAGATATGCGTTCTAAAATTGCCAGTTTATTAGCTAAATTAATGAAATTACCAAGCCCTTTTTATGATGTCACCAATAACGAGACAAATTAAGTGAGCATTCAAAATAAGAAACCTAATGCTAAGTCTGATTTACAATCATGGCTTAGTTATTTAGAGCAACTACACCCTTTGGCCATTGATTTGGGGTTAGATCGTGTTAGAGCCGTTGCTCAAAGGCTTAACTTATTACAACCAGCTCCTTATGTATTTACTGTTGCAGGAACAAATGGTAAAGGCACAACGTGTAAAACACTTGAAATGATATTGCTTGCAGCAAATATGCAAGTAGGCGTGTATAGTTCCCCTCACCTTTTACGTTTTACTGAACGCGTACGAATCAATAATCAAGAATCGACCGAGCAAGAAACAATAAATGCATTTATTGAAATTGAAAATGCTCGAGGTGATATTTCACTGACTTATTTTGAATATGCAACACTTGCGGCTTTATATCAATTTAAGCGAGCCAATTTAGATGTTGTTATTTTAGAAGTCGGGTTAGGTGGGCGTTTTGATGCGACTAATATTGTTGATGCTGATGTGGCTATTATTACTTCGATAGCTATAGATCATGTCGATTATTTAGGTAATACTCGTGAAAGCATTGGTCGAGAAAAAGCAGGTATATTTAAGTCTAAAAGTATTGCTATTGTTGGGGAGCCAGACATTCCTCAATCAATTTTTGATGTTGCAAATGCTGTCCATTGTCCTTTATATGCGGTAAATCAAAATTGGTCTTATCAGCAAACAGATAAAAGTGTTTGGGAATTTTGTTCTGACAAATGTCAATATCCATCTTTAGTGACTCCTCATGTGCCGTTAGCAAATGCAGCCACTGCTATTGCTGCGTTAAATTATTCATCAATTAAGATTTCTCAGCAACAAATAAATGAAGGATTAGGTAAAGCAAGCCTAACGGGACGATTTCAAATCGTAAAAACTAACCCACTTGTTATTTTAGACGTTGCACATAACCCTCATGCTGCGCATTATTTAGCTAATCAGTTAAATTCTTTAAAAGCCGAAAATAAGCATATTGGTCGAGTCATGTTTGTAATTGGTATGCTGAAAGATAAGGATATCAAAGGTACTTTGTCGTTATTAAATGGGGATGCTTGGTATTGTGCATCACTTTATGGCGATCGAGGGTGTAGCTGTGATGTATTAAAACAATATTTAGTAGAGAATAATGCCCATAATGTTTTAACATTTGATCATGTTTGTGATGCTTACCGGGCAGCACTTCAAGATGCTCAAAAAAATGATATTATTGTGGTGTGTGGATCTTTTCATACTGTATCTGCAGTCTTAGCTGAAATTGATGATTAATTTTATGGAAAATAAAAAAAATAATAACAGCACTCCAAATAGGATCCGAAATCGATGGGTCGGTTTTGCCACTTTATTGTTAATTTTAGCAGCAGTTGCTCCATCGATTTTAACCGATAAATCCAATTTACCCACTTCTTCAACGCCTATTTTACAACCAGAAATTGTTAACCAGCAAAATCAAGTTATTACATCACCAACTGAATCTGGAAACCACCTTGATAATTCAAATAATGAGGTTGTTGATATTCCTTATATTCCGGAAGATGACCAAAATTCAAATACGTTATCTTCAAATAATATTTCAACAAGTGATGATAGTGTTTCATCAGTAAATAATAAGCCAGTAGTATCAAGTCAAGAAACTAAACCTTACATGATTCAACTTACTGCGTTAAAAAATAGACAAAAAATAGAAGAGCTTGTAGCTTTATTACGATTGAATAACTATAACGTTAGGCTAATTCCCAAAAATCCTGAACCTAATCAGCTTATTAAATTGCAGGTTGGGCCTTACGCTAAAAGAGAACAAGCAGAACAAGTTATTGTTGATCTAGATACTTTGACAAAACTTAAAGGTATTATAGTGGCGAACTAAATACAGTAACTATAATAAAATAAATTCTTAATATAAGATTGTGAGTGATTATGATGATGAATTGGGTTGATTTTACGATTATTGGGGTCATTGTTTTTTCTGCATTAATTAGCATTGTTCGAGGTTTTGTTCGAGAAGCTTTATCCCTTATCAGTTGGATACTTGCTTTTTTTATTGCTAGCCGATTTTATTCTCATATTACCCAGTATTTGACTTATTTTGATAGTGATGTGGTTAAAATTGCGGTTGCTATTGCTATTTTGTTTATTGCTACATTATTGGTTTGTACTATAGTGTCTTATATTATTGGTCAGTTGGTTCAAAAAACTGGGTTATCAGGTACAGACCGCGTTTTAGGGATTTGTTTTGGTGTGTTACGTGGTATTTTAGTCGTTGCTGCAGTACTTTTCTTTATTGATACTTTTACTCCTTTATCACAATCTCAATATTGGACTCAGTCTCAGCTTATTCCACATTTCCATTTTATTATTCGTTGGTTTTTTGATTATATCCAAAATTCGTCTTCTTTTTTAGCGCATTAGATTTGAGGTGATAGTTATATGTGTGGTGTTGTTGGTATCGTAGGATGTAGTACAGTTAATCAATCAATTTATGATGCTCTAACGGTGTTACAACATCGAGGGCAAGATGCGGCCGGGATTGTTACTATTGATGAGCAAAATCGCTTTCGTTTACGTAAAGCTAATGGTTTGGTTAAAGATGTTTTTCAAGAACATCATATGCAACGGCTTCAAGGTAAACTGGGTATAGGGCATATTCGTTATCCAACAGCAGGTAGTTCTAGCCCATCCGAAGCTCAACCTTTTTATGTTAATTCACCTTACGGTATTGCGCTTGCACACAATGGTAATTTGACTAATACCGACCAATTGCGAGATAAAGTATTTGAACTTGCTCGCCGCCATATCAATACTAACTCAGATTCAGAAGTCCTTTTAAATATTTTAGCTAATGAACTGGATAAATTTCCAACTTACCCGTTAACGGCTGATAATATCTTTCAGGCTGTTCATCAAGTACATAATATTATTCAGGGTGCTTACGCTTGTGTTGCTATGATTATTGGGCATGGGCTTGTTGCATTTCGTGATCCATATGGTATCCGTCCTTTAGTGATAGGAAAACGCGTACTTGATAATGGTAAAACTGAATATATGGTTGCGTCTGAAAGCGTTGCATTAGATATTCTTGATTTTGAATTAATGCGTGATGTTGAACCCGGGGAAGCTATTTATATCACTCAAGATGGTCAATTATATGCACAACAATGTGCAGATAATCCTCAATACTACCCATGTATTTTTGAATATGTCTATTTTGCCCGACCAGATTCGCTAATGAATGGGGTATCTGTTTATCAATCTCGTATTTTAATGGGGCAAAAGTTAGGTCAAAAAATAGCGAGAGAATGGAAAGATATCGATATTGATGTTGTTATTCCAATTCCTGAAACTTCTTGTGATGCAGCACTCGAAATTGCACGTATCTTAAATAAACCTTATCGACAAGGATTTGTTAAAAATCGTTATATTGGTCGTACATTTATTATGCCAGGACAAAGTGCACGTAAGCTTTCAGTGAGAAGAAAGCTTAATGCTAATCGTATAGAATTCGAAGGAAAAAATGTTCTTCTTGTTGATGATTCAATTGTACGAGGCACTACATCAGAGAAGATTCTTGAAATGGTACGTTCTTGTGGTGCTAAAAAAGTGTATTTGGCTTCGGCTGCGCCAGAAATAAGACACCCTAATGTTTATGGCATCGATATGCCCGTTGCCAGAGAGCTTATTGCTTATAATCGTAACGTTGAGCAAATCGCTAAAGATATTGGTGCAGATAAACTTATTTTCCAAAACCTTGATGATTTAATTGCTGCAATACGAGAATTAAATCCTAACATTACTCATTTTGAATGTTCGGTCTTTGATGGCAAGTATATTACTCAAGGTATAAATGATACTTATTTGTCACTTTTAGAAAAAAAACGCAACGATGATAAAAAAGTGTTTTGCCAAAAAGAATCCGAAAATTTAGAAATTTATAATGAAGATCAATCGTATAATTGATTAGTTGAAGATATCTAAAAACAGATAAATTTTTGTTAATTTGTCTGTTTTTTTATTTATTTTCTATTTTTCCCTCTCGATATCTTTTCAATAACAAAAAAGTCATAAAAATAATATCATTATATATCAATTAATTATAACTTAATGTAAAAAAGCCTTTTAATAATTAAATCATATTAATCATTTGAAAAAAAACAATATTTGATATATTTACAAAAAAAAATCAAAAAAAAATAATAAAATCATTTTGATAAATGACAGTTTTGTAATATGATCCTAGCCAATAAGAGGTTTTGTAAAAAAATCCACAATTTTTAAATAAATTTAAGTATAGAAAAACAATAAATTTGAACCATAAATGTACAAGGTTTGATGACAACTATGCTTATTGAGAATAAAAAAAACTTGTTACTTTGTAGCAATGTTGCCGGTGAAATATAAGGAATAATTAAGATGAGAAACAATCTTAATTTAAAAGTTATCTCTGCGCTAATTGTTATAGCTCTAGGTTGTCAAACAACATGGGCTGCGGACAGTAACGTTTCTAGTCCAGTAACTGCTGTTGATAGCAATAAGATAATTGAATTAAAAGATGGTACTAAAGTTCGTGAAATGGTGAATAACCAACAACGTAGTTTATATCAAATTGCTTTGCTAAGTAGTATATCTATTGCTGAATTAAGAGCAATGAATGCTGGTCGTTATGATAAAAAAGATGTGGTTGAGATTGGAGAACGATTGGTTCTTCCTGAAAATTCGCCATTATTACCAGCGATAAAGAAAGTAGATCCTGATAGCCAAAATAAATATGCGAATTTGCCTAAATTAGGATCTGATGACACATATGATCCTAAAGTGGATAAAGGTGCTTTAGCCAGCCAAGTTGCATCAACAATTCAAACTTTAGCGAGTCAAGATTGGAAACAGATAACCTCTCCAGATAATGGCGGTTTGTCAGGTCATATAAAGAGTAGAGCTAAAGATTATGCTGAGGATTATGTCCGCAGTGGTGTTAGAAACCAAGTTGTTGATCCAATCAAAAGTGCAGCACAAGACTTTTTAGGTCGTTTTGGTACTGCGCAATTGCAATTCGATTTAAGCGATAAAGGTACGTTTAATAACGTCAATCTTAAATTGTTTAGCCCTTGGTTAGATACAGAAGATACATTGATATTTACTCAACTTTCTTTTCAAGAATATGAACATAATCGGCGTATTGGTAACTTTGGTATAGGTCAACGTTGGGATGTAGCAGATAAAAAGTGGTTATTGGGTTATAACGTATTTTTTGACCATGATTTTCAACGATCTCATAACCGTTTAGGGGTAGGTGCTGAAGCTTGGACCGATTACATGAAGTTTGCTGTTAACTATTATCATCCATTATCAGATTGGAAAGACTCCAAAGACTTTGATGATTATTTAGAACGAGCAGCTAGAGGATTTGATATCCGTTTCCAAGGCTATTTACCTCAATATCCACATCTTGGTGGTTCTTTAATGTATGAACAATACTATGGTGATAAAGTCGCATTGTTTGGCAAAGATAATTTGCAAAAAGACCCAAGAGCAATCACGGCTAGTATTGATTATACGCCAGTTCCGCTTTTTACGATCAAAGCTGAACATAAGCGTGGACAAGATAATAAAAAGGCAACTAAAGCTGAATTGACGATGAACTATCGTATTGGTACACCTTTAAAAGATCAACTTGATCCTGATATGGTTCAGGCTGCTCGTTCAGTTAAAGGTAGCCGTTATGATCTTGTCGATCGTAATAACTATATTGTGCTTGAATATAAAGATAAAAAAATGAGTGTCGATCTAGGACTTGAAGCACTTCAGTTACTTGAAGGTGAGTCTTATGGCGTTACTATTGGTGTACATAATGCTAAAGGTTTAAATAGCCTTTCATGGTCTGGTGACATGATGGAAATTGATGCTGGAGGCGGATTTTTATGCTCTACTGTTGGAATATGTACAGCTTCTAGTTGGATGACGCCTCCTGCTGATACAAATAATTGGAAGATTGTCGCGCCGAATTATGTTGATGCAAACGGTCAGCGTCACCCAATCAGTACTAATGGTAAATATACTTTATCTGTTACAGTGACTGATGGTAAAGGTAAATCGGCGACATCTAACTCTGTTACTTTCGAAGTTTTGCCTAATCCATCAATGCGCAAAATTGGAGTTTGGGCTGTAGATAAAGGTGGGAATAAAACTGCTTTAGCAATGAATCCAGCAGATGGGCAAAGTGCAATAACCGTATTAGCAACGTTAGTTAAACCAAAGGTTATTAATGGTTCAATTACCTCTGCACAAGATGTAATAGGTTTTAGTGATGATGATTTAATGAATCGTATTCCAGAAACTTTTGATGCAGTATTAAAAGGCTGGACAGCGACTAGTAATGGTAAGAAAATTAGTTTAATTAATGGTGTTTCTGGTAATGTTAACTCTTGTCCGACACAAGAACCTTGTATTATTGTTAAAGGTTTTGAAAAAGTAAAAATGGGACAAAAAGCTTCTTCCAAGTCAGCAACAGCAGCAGGCACAGAGGTCATAGGTGATAGTTATCTTTTAGATGTTGCTTCTAACATTGAAGGTGTTGTTGAGTTTTCTATCGCAATTGATCAGTTTGGGACATCGTTTAATAAAGCGACCGTAGATTTCTCTGGCGGTAAAGCGGGAATAGTAAAAGTTTATCGTAGTGATGGTGTATTAGTAGCAAGAAGTGAAGGTCATCTTCTTCAATTTGACCCAAGCGGCCCAAATGAGTGGAAAGTTGATTCTGAATATTATGTAAAAGCTTATCCTATGGGTTACGAAGATGAAGCGCACGAAATTAAAAATCCATTTATAATTTGGTCATTAGTGGGTTCAAATGAGCTTGCATGTCCTGGTAGTAAGGCAACAAGTGCATTACCAGATTTTGTGAAGAATCCTAATGGACCTTGGTTTAATGTCGCTATGGGTGTTGATGCTCATTACACATTAAGAAGTTTAAGAACACAAAGTTATGCGTCTTCAGGGATGAGTATTGAAAAGAGTGAAGGAGCGCCGACTTATTTGAATTTAGCAACACTTAATGCCTCGCCATTAGCTTGTGCTGGGGATCAAGGGTTTAAATTGCAAGTCGTTGTTAATTAATAATAGATTTTAGGTTGTCGAAGTTAATCGACAGCCTATTACTGGGAACACCAACCAAAGTGGTGTATTTATATAAATACAACATGTTAATTTAGAAATAAAATAGGAAGTTAAACATGAAAAATTTAACGTTAAAAAAAGTCGCATTCGGCTTATTATTAGCTGGTTATGCTTCAAGTAGTGCATTCGCTGTACTAACAACAGAGACAGTAGCACCAATTCATGGTAATGCGCCAGTACTTGCAAAGAAAAGTGCGGATGTGAAAAGTAACGATGCAGACCATACCGTAACTTTAGCAATCACAACTGATGCTGCGGGTGAAACATCAATCGGAGCAAATACGCCGGTTAAAGTTGGTAACTATATTAAAATTTCATATAATTTGAAAGATAAAGATGGTGATGTTGATAATCAAAACATTCAAAAAACAGTTACTTTCTTCGTCAGACAAAAAGATGCTACTGGTACTTTTGGTGATTGGAAAAAAATCAATGTACTTGAAGGTTTAACATCAACAGCAACAAAAAATGTAAATGGTGTGTCTGAAGGTACAATTATATTCAAGATCAATAGTGAATTTAGTGGTGCTGATGAAATTGGTTTCACATTACAAGAACAGACAGAATTTGGTTTACCAAATACAAATAAATGGTTGAACGTATCTGATATCTGGTCAAAAGTACCACCTGAAGTTGATGATAATCAGCCAGTAAAACCTTCAGAGGAAAAACATGGTCCTGGTGATATCCCAGATGGTACAGGTCCAATCATCGACGATAACTATAGAGTTGGTATTTTCAAATATAATACTGATGGTAATTTAGATTTAACTGTTAACTATACAGTTAAACCTGCGACAGGTGATGCTCCAACACCTAAATATGGTGAAAAATATGGTGCTGTAGTATGGGAAGACGCAAACAATAACAATCTTCCTGATGCAGGTGAGTTAGTGAAAACATCTTCGTATACATACACTTGGACGCTATCTAATGATCCAGCAGCAACAGCTGATTATCAGGATGCTGTAACCACCGAAACTTTAACCGGAACCTCAAATACAACAGGTACGAATGATACAATCTATTTAGGTAGTTCAGACGGTACCAAGAATAATAATGAGCTTTATAACACTAAATACAAAGCTGGTGCGCAAGGTCACTTGTTGAAAGTAACAACAGACAAATAATATTATTCGTATTGAATCAATATAGATCTGTTTTTTAATAGATTAAAAACCACTCTCAAGAGTGGTTTTTTTATTAGTTTTTTGTTAGTTACTATCTTTATAGCATGCTATTTCTATTATAGAATAAATATCACAATCACTTATTTGATAATATTATGATCATTCCTTGGCAAGAACTAGATTCAAATACGCTGAATAATTTAATTGAATATTTTGTGTTACGTGAAGGTACGGATTACGGTTTGCAAGAAATATCACTTATTGAAAAAGTAGATAATGTTAAATCTCAATTGATTGCGGGAAAAGCGGCAATTTTTTGGTCTGAACTGCACCAAACGATCGATATCAAGCTTGTTAAATAATCACTAAATTCCTTATAGCTTAGTATATAATTTATCGCTCAACTTTGTTATAGTGTGTAAATTGGAAATTGGATTGAGAGGAAGGAATAATGATTGGTAAACAGCACACGGATACAACATTAGAATGGTTTTTATCGCATTGTCATATTCATAAGTATCCCGCCAAAAGCACTCTCATTCATCAAGGCGAAAAAGCAGAAACTCTCTATTACATTGTAAAAGGCTCTGTTGCGGTATTAATTAAAGATGATGAAGGCAATGAGATGATATTATCTTATTTGAATCAAAATCAATTTTTGGGCGAATTAGGCTTGTTTGAAGAAGGTACAGAACGAAGCGCTTGGGTTAAAGCTAAAACAAGTTGTGAAGTGGCCGAAATTTCTTACAAAAAATTTAAGCAACTTGTTCAAGTCAATCCTGATATTTTAATGCGACTTGCAAGTCAAATGGCAAGCCGTTTACAAGTAACATCAGAAAAAGTGAGTAATTTAGCCTTTCTAGACGTTGCTGGACGCATCGCTCAAACGCTATTAAATCTAGCCAAACAACCCGATGCAATGACTCATCCCGATGGTATGCAAATTAAAATTACCCGTCAAGAAATAGGTCAAATTGTTGGCTGTTCACGTGAAACTGTAGGTCGAATTTTAAAAATGCTAGAAGATCAACATTTAATATCGGCACATGGTAAAACCATTGTGGTTTATGGAACCCGTTAATTGATGATGGCTATATTTGATCAAAAAATTTATAAAAAGCTATATATGGATTGGCATACCTCATGATTCAACAAAGATCTATTCCCAATCATGTGGCAATTATTATGGACGGCAATGGTCGTTGGGCTCAGCAACGAGATCAATTACGTGCAGTTGGGCATAGGGCTGGTTTAAAAGCTGTTCGTAAAATTGTGAGTTATGCATCAACCTTAGGTGTTAAAGCTTTGACTTTATATGCATTTAGTAGTGAAAATTGGAAGCGTCCTCAAAATGAAGTTTCAGCATTACTTTCACTTTTTATTTACGCGTTAAATCGTGAAATGAAAAGCCTGCATAATAATAATGTAAAGTTAAATATTATTGGTGATATTTCGCAATTTAATGAACGATTGCAAACTATGATTATTAAAGCAGAACAACTAACAAAAAACAATTCTGGGTTAGTATTGAATATTGCAGCTAATTATGGTGGGCGATGGGATATTATTCAATCAACTAAAAAAATGGTTAAACGTGTTTTAGATGGTAAAATCACTTTAGATGATATTACCGAAACATACTTTGCTTCACAAATCAGTATGAACGAATTACCCGATGTCGATCTCGTTATTCGCACTGGCGGTGAGTATCGAATTAGTAATTTTTTGTTATGGCAAATAGCATATTCAGAATTTTATTTTACTGAAGTTTTATGGCCGGATTTTGATCAAACTTCATTTGATAAAGCAATTGATGTTTTTAATACCAGAGAACGACGTTTTGGTGGTATTCAAACAGAGGAACATTCATGTTAATTCAACGATTATTGGCTGCAATTGCGCTCATTCCACTTGTGTTAATTATACTTTTTTTTGCTCCATTATCCGTTTTTGTTGTTATTATGATGATAATTGGTGGTATCGCTGCATGGGAGTGGGCTCAATTCTTACATATTACTAACCAACAAAATAAATTGTTTTTTGCTCTTCTAATGGTAGTGATATTGGCTGTACTTTATTTTATTCCAATTCCAATTGAATTAAAAATAACACTCTATAGCGTAATATTATCATTATCCATTATTTGGTGGTTAATTGCACTGATTTTAGTTATCACTTATCCCAAAACTGCACATTATTGGTTCAATTCAATTACATTAAAATTACTGTTTGCTTTTTTTACATTAGTGCCTTTTTTCCTTGGTATGGTGGGGTTAAGGTCGGTCAATTATAGTTCAAATTGTTATACAGGAGCGACTTTGTTGTTATATGTATTTGTTCTTGTATGGGCTACCGATACAGGTGCATATTTTGCTGGACGAAGTTTTGGGAAAAGAAAATTGGCACCAAAAGTTTCACCCGGTAAAACAGTAGAAGGATTTATTGGTGGAGTAAGTCTGGCAGTGGTTATTAGTGTTCTTGCTTATTTTTCGAATCTTATTAATATTAAATTTAATGTATTTTTTATTAGTTCATTATTGGCAATTTTGGTTTCAGTATTAGGTGATCTCACT
>NZ_LZGO01000061.1:0-15893 GCF_001690235.1 Gilliamella sp. wkB292 | reverse complement strand
TTTGCCTAATTAAGTTAAATCTAATAGTAATTAAATATAAAATAGAGAATATTTATTTACCGTTAAAAAACGGGCAATATCCTTTTTAAGTAACACAAAATTAATTAATAAATAAAATCATCATGATATAAGGAAATGATTAAATGAAAAAAATTGCATTAGCAATTGCATTAATTTCAGGAAATGCTTTAGCAAATAATGACGTTAAGTTAAATAAAGTGACACTATTTATTCAGGGCGCAGAATTACAAGGTCAGTCAACTGTTTCATTAACTAAAGGTGAAAGTGAAATAGTATTAACAGGTATTGCGAATGATATTAAGCCAAATTCAATCAATGTTGGTTTTGGTAGTAATAGTGATGTTCAAGTACTATCTACATCATTAAATGAAAGCTATTTGGGTGACATTAGTAACGATGAAGATATTCTGTCGATTTTCGAAAAACAAAAACAGTTACAAGTAAAGCGAGATACGGTCGAAATCCAGCTCAAAGCTGTTAATGAGCAAATATTACTTTTACAAGGTAACCGTTTAGGTAGTTTAACAAGAAATGGATCTGAAGACTTAACAGCCATGAAAAATGTATTAGATTTTGTGAAAACCAATTTAACTACGACGTTAAATGAACAGAATCGATTACAAAAAGAGGTCGATCAGTTAGACGAACAGATAAGCCAATACCAAAAACAGCTAGAAGAAAAGCAAACAAACAATGGAAAGCTACACAATGCCGTTATAGTCAAAGTTGCTTCTAAAAAAGATATAACATTACCTATCACGCTTTCATATATAACAACCAAAGCAGGTTGGGAACCTGCTTATGATGTGCGAGTAGCGGATATCAACTCACCTCTGCAATTAACATATAAAGCAGAAATTCACCAAAACACCGGTTTAGATTGGCAAGATGTGGATTTTAGTTTATCAACATCCAATCCAAGCAAAAATATTACTCCGCCAAATTTTAATCCATGGTATATTGACGTTTATAGTGAAAAAAGTGGTTTATTTTTTTCTAAATCAGCAAAAGAAGAACATTATGAGCGCGAATCTAAATCGAAATTGGCTAACTCTGATCAACTTGGTAATGTTAACATATTAGGTATCAATACCCGTTTTGATATCACATTACCTTATACCATCAAAAACGATAGTAAAAATAATATACTCACTTTGCAAACAAAAGAAGTTAACGCAAATTACCAATACACCTCAATGCCTAAAGTAGATAGTAGCGTATACTTACTCGCACAAATAAATGATTGGGATAAGTTGAATTTATTATCAGGAAAAGCCAATATCTTCTTCAATGGTGATTTTATGGGTGAAACAATTATCTCCACTGAAAATACCAAAGGGACATTAGATTTGTCATTAGGGCGCGATAAAAGTATCTTAATTACCAGAAATCGTAATATTAAAGAAACCTCGACGCCATCACTATTTGGTAATGATGTTTCACAAAAGTATGCATATACTATTGATGTCAAAAATACCAAAACGTTGCCAATAAATATTGTCGTAAACGATCAATTATCTGTTATTTTAAATAAAGCGGTAATACTTGATGATGCCAAATATGATGGTGCAAAATATGATAAACAAACCGGATTATTAACGTGGCAGTTCACTTTAAACCCAAGTGAAAGTAAAGACCTGAATATGAGTTTCAAAATTACTTATCCGAATGATAAAGAAAATGATATATATGGTTTATAACCCCTCTAAAACAAAGTATAAAGTATGTTAACAACGTGGTTAGAACAATTTAAGCAAAATAGTCAAATTAATTTACTTGATATTCATTTAGCGCTGTTTTTATCAAAAAAATCACAGCTAACTGATGATATTGTCGTTAAACGTTTGGCTTTTTTAATTTTATTACTCAGTTTTGAGGTCAGAGCGGGGCATGTTTGTTTGGATATTTCTCAGATAGACGAGCAAAACTATGATCCAAAGCTTTGGCATGATTTAGCGTCCCCCACTTTGCAAGATTGGTTAACCACTATTTTGCAAGCACAAAATAATCAGATAATCAGCGATGGCACGTTGCTTTCACCGCTTGTATTTATTGATAATAGACTCTATTTTCAACGTATGTACCTAGATGAAAAGCAAGTTGCATCTTATTTTAATCAACCCCTATTTGAACAACAATTAGCATCACAGGCTGATTTAATTACGATTTTAGATCAATTATTTACTCAACGATCGGCAACCATTGATTGGCAAAAAATCGCTGTGGCAGTGGCGTTAACGCGTAAAGTTACTATTATTTCGGGTGGACCAGGTACCGGTAAAACCACAACAGTGGCTAAAATATTAGCTGGCATTTTGTTAACCAATCCTAATTCTCGCATTATTGCAACAGCTCCAACGGGTAAAGCTGCATCAAGGTTAACAGAATCACTTAGCCAAGCCATAGCACAACTGCCTGTTAATCAAAAAATTAATATTAAAGCAGAAGCCATTACTTTACATCGTTTATTGGGTGCTAAAGCAGATAATCGTTCATTTCATTACAATAAACAAAATCCTCTTCATGTTGATGTATTAGTGATTGATGAAGCATCAATGGTTGATCTTAATATGATGTCAAGAGTGATTGATGCATTACCTGTTACGGCACGTTTAATTCTATTAGGAGACAAAGACCAACTTTCATCGGTTGAGGCTGGTGCAGTATTTGGTGATCTTTGTGCTTTTATTGGTAAAGGCTATAGCCCAGCACGCGCCCAAGAATTAACGCAATTAACCGGTTATGTTGTGCCGAGTGCGCAGAAAGTTGCAACGATTACCGATAATATATGCTTATTACAAAAAAGTTACCGATTTGATCAAACCTCAGGTATTGGTGTATTGGCTAATGCGGTAAAAGAGGGCAGTGTGAGCAAGGTAAAAGCACTGCTCATGAATACTGAATTTAATGACATTCATTTCTATAATTTAGCATCGAAAGAGACTTATCAGTCCATTTTAAATGAGAGTGTTGAACATTATTCAGATTATTTAAAGGCAATAAAGTCTAGTGGTGATAATGATATTATGTCCATTTTAGCTAAGTTTGCCAACTATCGCTTACTTTGTGCTTTGCGATCAGGAATGTTCGGTGTTAGCGGTTTAAACTTACAAATTGAATCTCTATTAGCTAAACATAAGTTAATTCAGATAAAGAATAAAGAGGCATGGTATATCGGCCGCCCTATTATGATTTTACGTAATAGTGCCGCATTAGGATTATATAATGGTGATATTGGCATAGCCCTACCTGCTGAGCATGATAGTAGTAAATTACGTGTTTATTTTCCTTTTGCTGATGGTTCTATCAAAGGGTTTTCACCCTTCAGGTTACCTGAGCATGAAACGGCTTATGCAATGACTATTCATAAATCACAGGGTTCTGAATTTGATGATGTAAATATTATATTGCCAACTGATTATTCACCATTACTCAATCGCTCTTTACTTTATACTGCAATTACGCGAGCTAAAAAAACAGTATCGATTTATGCCGATACTCAGATTTTAGCGCTTTCCGTTAAAAGTCAAATACATCGTGAAAGCGGGTTAGCTCAACAAATAGAAAACACTAGCTCATAACATAGTGATGGTAACGTTTTTAGTCTAAAAAGTTTGTTAATTTTTGTAGTAGATCATGTGGTTAAAGGCGTTCAAGTTAAAAATATAATTAGCTGACGTGATAATTTAAGCAGACTATAAAGATTTTTAAGATAATAATCTGTTATGCTTTTTTAAAAACCGATTTAGTGGCTGGTAGTTCATTATTTCCTTAAATCAATCCTTATTTATGGTTGAGCTATTTAGATATAGCTCATTAACGGCAACATTTGATTTGCAAATATAACTCATCAATTTTGGTAAAAGATTTTCAAACTAACTAGATAAAAATAAACGTTGTTAATGCATCATGAGGAATGATTTATCTACATAATCTTTTTTTATGTAGATGATAAGCAGTAATGTAGGCAAACAGCACTTGCTAGATTAACCAAGTGCTGTTTATTTTATGATGATAATTAATGAATGATCTTCGCTAAAAAGTCTTTAGCACGATCTGATTGTGGATTAGTGAAGAATTGCTCTTTTGAAGTGTCTTCAATGATCTCACCGGCATCCATAAAGATAACACGATGTGCAACTTTACGAGCAAAGCCCATTTCATGGGTCACTACCATCATCGTCATACCTTCATAAGCTAACTCGACCATAACGTCTAACACTTCATTAACCATCTCAGGATCGAGTGCAGATGTTGGTTCATCAAATAACATAACAATAGGATCCATACAAAGTGCACGGGCAATTGCTACTCGTTGCTGTTGTCCACCAGAAAGCTGAGCAGGGTATTTATCTGCATGCGCCAGTAAACCTACACGTTCTAATAGATTTAAAGCTTTTTCACGTGCCTCTTCATCCGCTCTTCCTAATACTTTGATTTGAGCAAGCGTTAAGTTTTTTAATATTGTTAAATGCGGAAATAATTCAAAATGCTGAAACACCATGCCTACTTTAGATCGAAGTTTAGCTAGATTGGTCGATTTATCAGTAATTTCTGTTCCATCAATAATAATTTTGCCCTTTTGTACTGGCTCTAAACCATTTACAGTTTTGATTAGTGTGGACTTTCCTGAGCCAGATGGGCCACAAACAACCACTACTTCGCCTTTTCCCACTTTTGTTGAGCAGTTCTTTAATACTTGAAATTGTCCATACCATTTTGATACATTTTCTAAGGAGATCATCGATTTATCCCTTTTTTGAAATAATTAACTAAACGTGAAGCAGTAAAACAAATTATAAAATAACTTGCTGCTGCAAAAATAATCATAGAATATTTAACCGTGCCACCTTGAACGTTGCCGATTTGTGTCACACTTGCGCCAAATAAATCAATCAAGCTCATGACATAAACTAAAGAGGTATCTTGGAATAAGATAATACCTTGAGTAAGTAATAGCGGTACCATTGATCTAAATGCTTGCGGTAAAATGATTAAGCGCATTGCTTGCGCTTTAGTCATACCAAGTGCATAAGCAGCGTGATATTGGCCTTTAGCTACTGCGTTAATACCTGCGCGAATAATTTCAGAATAGTAAGCTGCTTCAAATAAAGCAAAGGCAATCATTGCTGATACAACGCGAACATCGGCATAAGGTGGTAAATTAAATACATATTTAATGACTTGCGGAAGCGCTAAATAGAACCATAACAGCACTAAAAGTAGTGGAATGGAACGAAATAAATTCACATAGCATTTAGCAAATATATTAAGTATTTTGTTATTTGATAAACGCATTAATGCAAGCACTGTTCCCCAAACAATGCCAAAAACGACCGCATTGAGCGTAATTCTTGTGGTCAACCATAAACCACTTAATAAAAGATGATAGTTGTCTGATACTAATGAAGGTATATTAGCAATCCAATCAAATAACTGCATTTTATCCTCCATGATTCATGTTAGGTAAGCGAGTGTGTTTTTCAACAATTCGCATAATAGTCAGTACGGCATAATTGATTAACATAAATGCAATAGTGACACCACAAAGTATTTCCACAATACTATTAGTCGATTCATTAATGCGATCAATTTGACCAATTAGATCGATTAGCCCAATAGTTGACGCCACAGATGAATTTTTAATTATATTCGTCATTTCTGAGGTTAATGGTGGAATTATACGTCTATAAGCATTAGGTAATAGAATGTACATGTAAGCTTGACGATTAGTTAATCCAAGTGCGATAGCCGCATAACGTTGACCTTTAGGTAAAGTCTGAATACCTGTTCTGACTTGTTCTGCGATACGTGCTGAAGTAAATAATCCTAAAGCAATTGCTGCTGTGATAAAAGAGCTGACATTTGGCGATAAGCCAGATATAAACCATGTTTTTAAGCTACCTGTTAAAATTTCTGGAAATAACATATACCATAAAAACATTTGTACGAGTAATGGAATATTACGAAACAGCTGGATATAACTCGCGGCAAAGTTATTAAGAAACTTATTGTCAAGTGTTCGGCATATTCCGACCAAAGATCCTAACACAAAGGCAATGATCCAAGCGGTCACAGCTAACGACACAGTAACAAAGATGCCATCTAATAGCCAGTTTAAGTAAATCCCATCACCATATGGGGTGGGTTCAAAAAATAGTGTCCAATTAAAACTCATAATATATTTAATTCACTAATTTAGGTTATGTACTAAATGCTAATACATTTAGTACATGGATTAGAAAGATAAGAATAGTATTAATCTAATGCTTTATCATTAGGATTTGCAAACAGCTCAACCATTTTTGGTGAAATTTCAAGTGCCATGTTGGCGCCTTTAGGTGGAACAGGTTGAGTGAACCATTTGTTGTAAGATTCAAGTGCTTTTCCTGATTTTTGTGCGTCAGAAATAGTTTTGTCCATTAATTGTTTAAATTGAACATCACCTTTTCTTAACATACAACCATAAGATTCATAAGATAATGGTTCGCCAACAATTTTCCAATCATTTGGTTTTATTGCACGCGAACGTTCCCCAGCAAGTAACGCGTCATCCATTAAAAATGCTTCGGCACGACCTGTTTCGAGCGCATTAAATGCATCACCATGATCTTTAGGGGTAATAATACGAATGCCTAGGTTTTCTTTAGCATTGATTTGATTTAAACGAATTTCAGAAGTTGTGCCGGCAGTGGTAACCACATTTTTGCCTTTAAGATCTTCAATACTTTTAATATTACTGTCAGCTTTTACTAAAAAGCGCGTACCAACAATAAAAATACTATCTGAAAAATCGACAGTTTTTTGACGTTCAAGATTATTCGTTGTTGAACCGCATTCAAAATCATAAGTATAGTTATTGAGTAGTTGAATACGTGTTTTAGACGTAATTGGTAAATATTTTACTTTAAGATTTGGTAAATTAAGTTCTTTTTTAACTGCATCGACAATTAAATTAGAATAATCTTGTGAATAACCAATAACTTCTTGATTATCACCGTAGTAGGAAAACGGAATTGACGATTCGCGATGACCAACAACAATCACACCACTTTCTTTGATTTTAGCTAATGTGCCACTAAGTTCCTCTGCAACTGCAGTTCCAGCCATTAGACCTAACATTGCAAATGATAAAACTAATTTGGTTAATTTTGTTTTTTTGTTCATAGTCATCTCCTACTGTTTATTTTGTATCATATTAAATTTATTTAATATTTTTACAAAGGGCGTATATTATAACTTATTTTTTAGCATAAAAGTACTTTTTACTGTTTATTTATAGATTATTGGAGCTAGATACATTAATTGATATTTTGCATTTTTAGCAATTAATGAAGCCTCAGGTTTTATTTGGAACTCGATTTAATTTAAGCAATAATTATGCCAGTATCTTAAATTATGAACGTTTTTTTATAAAAGTGATAATACACATGAATAGGATAAGAACATAATAAGGAAAATTTCCCCATCTTGCATAAGGGGTTAAACCAGTGGTTGGGGATAGTGTTGCATTTAACACACCTTCAGTAAATGCAGGTATTTGTTGAATAATATACCCTTTTTTGTCAATAATTGCAGTTATGCCATTATTGGTACTACGAATTAAGGGTCTGCCAAACTCTAATGCTCTTGCTTGTGCCATTTGCAGATGTTGTTTTGGTCCAATACTGTCACCAAACCAAGCATCATTTGAAACAGTCAGTAAAAAGTCAGTATCAGGTTGAAAGTTATGCCATATGTAATTAGATAAAATCACTTCGTAACAGATTGCCGTTGTAAATTTAAATCCTTGCATTGTTAATTGGGGTTGCTTTTTATCTCCTTGTTTCATTGATGACATAGGAATATCTAGCAACGCTGCAATTGGTTCAAGTACAGATTCTAACGGAATAAATTCGCCAAAAGGGACTAAATGATGTTTTTGATAACGATTGATTGTAGGATACTGATAAGCTTCTTTACCTCCTAACACTAAGAGCGTATTGTAAATATCACCGTTAGTTTGACCTTCAGCGTTTTTTAAACGGTAATCAATAATACCCACCGCTATTTCGGAACCTTTAGCTCTCGCTTCGTTATCTAAATAATATAAAAACGGTTGTTGATTTATCTCGAAGTCAGTAATGCTCGCTTCTGACCAGATAATGATTTTATCTTTGCCTAAAGATTGTTGTGTGAGTTGATAGTAAGTTTTTAATGTGCTTTCCAATTGTTCACTATTCCAACGTAATGATTGTGGAATATTGCCTTGGATTAACGAAAAGTTGGCTGTACGTTGCTGATCTACGGTTGTCCAATCAATATCTTTGAATGAAATTGGTGCAATAAAGATCGCTATTAGTGCAATTATCGCACCAAGCACGTGCTTTTTATGAACCTTGGAACGCAATTGATGTAAAATATAAAGTATTAATCCACAGATAATACTAGTAACTAAGTTAACCCCTTCTATACCAATAATAGGAAAATATGCGCGCAAAGGGCTATCTAGTTGGCTATATCCAAGCTCTAGCCAAGCAAATCCAGTTAAAATATAGCCACGTAAAAATTCGCTAAATTGCCAAATTACAGGTGCAGTAATAACAAGTTGTTTAAAAGAAAAGGGAGGAGCATAGCGATCCAGCGTTCTTAATAACAGTGCAAAGAGCATTGGATAAAGCGATAAATAGGCAATTAATAGTCCCAATATGACAATAGCCATTGCGGTGGGTAATTCACCATATTGTTTGATACTGATATAAATCCAATGCACGCCACCAACAAAATAACCTATTCCCCAAGTTAATCCTATCAATAAGGCCTGTTTCTTGGATTTATCAGCAATCAACCATAATAGACCAATAAATGAGATAAAAGCTAACGGCCAAATATGAAAAGGCGCATAACTAAAAACAGCTATGCCCCCCAAAATTAAACTTAGGAAAAGGTGTTTAAGCATTTTCTGGTAGCTCTAAATTAGGTATATTTGCACCTTCAGGGATTGTTACATGTAATTGAATGATACGCCGGCGATCGACTATCGTTACTTTAAATTGATAGCCATCAATCAAGATACTTTCACCGCGTAACGGCAAACGCCCAAAATGTTGCATAACCAGTCCACCAATGGTATCCATTTCATCATCACTAAATGAAGTTGCAAAAATTTCATTGAAGTCTTCAACAGGTGTAAGCGCCCGTACGGTGTAAACGGATTGAGATAAACGACGAATATTACGATCTTCGACTTCATCGTATTCATCTTCGATATCACCAACAATCAACTCTAAAATATCTTCGATAGTGACTAGTCCTGATATACCACCAAATTCATCAATGGCCATTGCCATATGGTAACGCTGCATACGAAACTCTTTTAACATATGGTCAACACGTTTACTTTCGGGCACAATCACTGTTGGTCGTAAGATTTTTTTTAAATCAAAATCAGCAACACCTTGGCGAATAAAAATCAGTAAATCTTTGGCAAGTAGCACACCTTCAATGTGATCTCTATCTTCACTAATCACAGGATAACGAGAGTGTCCATGTTCAGAAATAATATCTAAGCATTGATCAAGCGTGTAATTGTCTTTGATTGTGATAATTTGAGAGCGGGGAATCATAATGTCGCGAACGCGTTGATCTGCAATATCCATCACACCTTCAATCATATCAAGCGTGTCAGGATCGATGAGTTCGTTTTCTTCTGCTTCGCGGATAACTTCGATCAGTTCTTCTTTATCCTTTGGTTCTGAATTAAATAACTGACTTAACCATAGTGTAAACCCTTTTTTGGTTCTCCGGTGATTATCATCACTCATTTGCTCGCTTCCTTTGTTTTGATTTATTAATTAATTGGTTGTGGTAGATAGTTATATTAACTAAATGCTTACATTAGTCAATTGGTTGATAAGGATTATCAAAGCCTAATTGTCGCATAATGTCTATTTCAATATTTTCCATTTCTTCGGCTTCTTCGTCAAGGATATGATCATAACCTAATAGGTGTAAGCAACCATGAACAATCATATGTGCCCAGTGTGAAGTTAGTGATTTATGTTGCTCTTGCGCTTCAGCTTCTACCACCTGCTTACATATGATTAAATCGCCTAATAGTGGCACATCAATTTCAATCGGTGATTCAAATGGAAAAGATAATACATTAGTCGGTTTATCTTTATGGCGATAAGTATTGTTTAGCTGTTGACTTTCTGCTTGGTCAACAATGCGGATGGTAATTTCTGCTTGATCCATAAATTGTGGTAAAATCACTTCTAACCACTGCATGATTTGTGTTTCACTCGGTAGGTTTTCTGTTTCTTCACTTGCGATTTGCAAATCTAAAATAATTTCACTCATTTTATTTTCCTAATGACAATTATTCACGATGATAAGGATGATTGGTGGTCAAGCTCCAAGCGCGATATAAACTTTCGGCAACAATTACCCGTACCAGTGGATGGGGCAAAGTAAGTGGAGAAAGTGACCAACTCTGTTCAGCTGCAATTTTACATGCAGGAGAAAGACCTTCAGGACCACCAATAAGTAAGCTCACATCGCGACCATCGGTTTTCCAGCGCTCTAATTGTTGAGCTAAATTGTGTGTTGTATACGCTTTGCCAGGAATATCGAGTGTAACAATGCAATTACCTTTACCGCAAGCATTTAACATCATTTCACCCTCTTTATCTAAAATGCGGACAATATCCGCATTTTTGGTGCGCTTACCGGCAGGAATTTCAATTAGTTCTAGAGGCATATCTTTAGGAAAGCGAGAACAATAATCATCAAAAGCTGTTGTAACCCAATTAGGCATTTTGTTGCCAACAGCAATAAGTTGAATCTTCACTAGATTAACTCCACAGTTTTTCCAGTTCGTATAGTTGTCGGCTTTGTTCCTGCATAATATGTACGATAACTGAATCCATATCAACCACTACCCAATCTGCATCATTTTGACCTTCACTACCTAAGACCAAATATCCTTGTTTTTTTGCTTCATCGAGTAAATGTCCAGCTATTGAGGCAACGTGACGATTAGACGTACCAGTACAGATAATCATATAATCTGTAATACTTGATTTGCCGCGCACATCTAGGGTAACAATGTCTTTGCCTTTTAGATCATCAATTTTATCAATAATAAAATCTTGTAACGATTGTTGCAAAATAATCTCTCTACTGTTAACTATAAAGTGTCAGTATAGCATATTTTTTAAATAGAATGGTGGTGATAATATCCCGAACTTTTGGTAGCAAAATTAATCTAGCCGTTTACTGACTTAAAAATCACTAGCTATCCCCAATAAATGTTGTGATCATTGGGGAGTAGGGAAATGTAACTATAACTATAACTTAAAGTGTAATAACGCGATCAAATAACGGATTATTGGTTAAACGATGAGTAACCATAAGTAACGTTTTTCCAGCACATGTCTGTTTAATTAATTGAATTATCTGCTGTTCAGTTTGTTGATCAAGGCTTTCAGTTGGTTCATCCATCAAGATCAAAGGCGAGTTATGGAGTAAAGCTCTTGCTATACCTATTCGTCGAATTTCGCCTCCTGATAACGTTCGTCCACCTTGTCCAAGTGGTAAATCTAATCCTTGTTCGGTTGCAAGTAGTTTGTCCAATTCGACTTGATGTAATACCTCTATTAATTGCTTATCTGATGCTTGGTTATTACCAATAAGTAGATTTTGACGAAGGCTATCACTAAAGATAGTGATAACTTGTGGTACAACGGCAATAACTTTGCGCAAAGTTGGCTCATCGAGTTGTTCGATAGGCGTGTTATTAATAAAAATAGTACCAGAATTGGGTTGCCAGCTACGCGTGACTAAACTTAGTAATGTTGATTTGCCGCAACCGGTTTTACCCACTAATGCTATATGTGCACCAGCTTCAACCGTTAATGAAAAATTGGTTAATATCGCAAAAGGTTGATTTGGATAACAAAAATTAATGTGATCAAATTGTAATTTTGCTGAATTTAAATCAATTGTCTTGCCATGTTTAACAAACTGTATATCGGGTGTTTGGTTGAAAATATTTGTTGTACGTTTAGCCGAGGCAATGACTTGACCTAAAAAGATAAATGCCGCAGGAATTGGCATTAAAATTTCGTTACTGGCAAGGCAAACAAATACAAATAATGCAACAAGTGGTGATAAGGTATATTGGGTTATAAGCCAAAGCACCAGTAATGTTAAAAAGCCTGAAATCAGTATAACCAGAGCGGTTGATAATGCCACTAAGGTTGATTGGCGTTGTTGATTGTAAAGCCAGTTAGATTCAAGTTCATCTAGTTTAACTCGGTAACGGCACTGTGCGTTAAATAAAGTGAGCTCAGCTTGCCCTTGTAAATAATTGATTAACAGCGCTCGATATTCACTTTGTTGCTGAGCTAGCTGTTCACCCAACTGTTTACCGGCATAATAAAAAATAATGGGCACAGCAAGTAAGGTTACCGTAAGTATAATACAAATGATTAATGCAATGGGTAGATTAATGGTACTTAATCCAATAAATAGCAGCACAATCATGACTAATGCCGTTACAATTGGTGAAAATAATTTTAAATAAAGATGATCTAATGCATCAATATCAACAATAAAACGATTAAGTAAGTCAGCTTTTTGATAATGTGCTAATTGATTAGCGCTTAGCGGCAATATTTTTTTAAAAGCCAACGTTCTTAAATACGCTAAAATTTTAAAGGTCGTATTATGATCAACTAATCGTTGCATATAGCGTGAAGCTGTTCGTGTAATTGCTGCCGCGCGCACACCTGCCGCCGGTAACATATAATTAAATGTATATAATCCTGCAACACCAACTACCGCTGTTGAAGCTAAAAACCAACCGGATAAAGATAATAAAAAAACACTGGCAAATAACGTCAGTATAGATAGTGATAATCCCAATATAATTTGCCAAAAATAGTGTTTATACAGTGCAATATAGGGGCGTAAAATGGCTAACATGCATGCTCCTTGCTGTTAATACTGTGTAGTTTTCCCTGTGACAATTGCCATATTTGATTATATTGTTGCATATCTTCATTTTGGTGAGTAATGGTAATCGTGTTGATCGCAATATTTTGTTGATCAATTTGCTGTACCGTTTGCTTATCTAAGCTAGCTGTTGGTTCGTCAAGAATCAATAATTGACACGGTTTTAACATTGCTCTAGCTAATGCTATACGTTGGGCTTGTCCAACTGACAGTCTAACTGCATCTTCCCCCACTTGTGTATCTATACCAGATGGCAATTTGGCTATAACATCTAGTAATTGCGCTTTTTTTATAACGGCTTCGAGTTCTTGTTCTGATGCATTTTGTTTACCCAGTAAAATGTTTTCGCGGACAGTGCCATTAATTAAGTAAGGATTTTGACCAATCCAACTAATTTGTTGTTGCCATGTTTTAATCTCTATTTGGCTAAATTCAATATCATTAATGGTTAGCGATCCTTGGTAGGGTAAAAAGCCCAATAATACATTCATTAATGACGTTTTGCCTTCACCACTGGTGCCTATCAAAGCTAGATTGAACGGTGCCTTTAGCGTGAAAGTTAAAGGCCCTACAATAGGCAAGCCTTCGCTAGACATGACGATTAAATTAGTTGCTTTAATCGTCTGTAATGTTTGCTTAAATTCAATATTGGTTTGTAAGTTATGACTTGCTTGTTTTGGTTGCTGTTGGCTCAAAAATGTTTCGATATTATCGGCCGCTGCAATCGCTTCTGCTTTGGCATGATAATACGTGCCAAGATCGCGTAATGGTTGAAAATATTCAGGTGCTAAAATAAGTGCAAAAAAGCCGGCAAATAACGTTACTGTGCTATTGTATGAACCAAAATTAAATTCACCTAAATAAGAAAAACCAAAATAAACTGCAACAATTGCAATTGATATTGAAGTGAAAAATTCTAATACCGCAGATGATAAAAATGCTACTTTTAAGACTTGCATGGTTTTGATGCGAAAATCTTCAGATGCTTGGGTTATTTGTTTGGCTTGTTTATCACCTTGATTAAATAACCGAATCGTTGCTAGTCCTTTTAGGCGATCTAAAAAATGCCCACTAAGGTAAGCCAGTGCTTTAAAATGGCGACGATTAATATCGGCAGCCCCCATGCCAACTAAAATCATGAAGATAGGAATAAGTGGGGCTGTACATAGTAATATACCAGCCGCAGCCCAGTTAAACGGTAAAATAGCAAAGAAAATTAATATAGGCACCATACTTGCTAGGCGCATTTGCGGCAAATAACGAGCAAAAAAATCGTGCAGCTTGTCAACTTGTTCAATGAGTAAGGTGCTCCAAGCACCTGTAGTGCTCTGATTTAAATAAGCTGGGCCTAGTAATTCAAGTTGATTGATAAGCTGGTGTCGAATGTGTTTGCGAATTTTTTTAGCCAATGAGAAGTTAATTTTTTCACGAAAATAAATTAATGCAGCACGCGCTAGAAAGGTAATGGCGAGCGCTAAAAAATAGGGTAATACTCTATTTAAATTAAGTTGTTCAATAATTAATTTTTGCAAAATAATAGCCAATAGTGCTGCTTGAACAATGATCAAAATAGTGAGTAAAAGGCCAGTTAATAATGAAGCACGCAAATCAGCTTTATGTAGTTTTGCGTGCTGTTTTAACCAGCCAAGTAGATAGGTTTGACGTTGTTTATCTAAAGACATGAAATTTTATTTTTATTTTAAATTATCCAAATAATGCTCGGCATCTAACGCAGCCATACAACCTGTTCCCGCTGAAGTAATCGCTTGTCGATAGACATGATCCATCACATCCCCTGCGGCAAAAATACCTTCAACACTCGTTTGAGTTGCATTACCTTGTGTGCCTGATTGTACTTTGACATAACCACCATTTAGTTCAAGCTGTCCTTCGAATATTGCGGTATTGGGTTTGTGACCAATAGCGATAAATACGCCCATCACAGAAAGTTGCTCGGTGAGATTGCTATCTTGTGTGCTACGCATCCTAACACCTGTTACCCCCATATTGTCACCCAGTATTTCATCCACGACTTGATGAGTATGCAATATTACTTTACCTTCTTTTACTTTTTCATTTAAACGATCCATCAATATTTTTTCTGCTCGAAAACTATCTCGTCGGTGAATTAAGTGTACTTCACTAGCAATATTGGCAAGATAAAGCGTTTCTTCTACAGCAGTGTTACCACCCCCTACGACTGCAACTTTTTGATTTCGATAGAAAAATCCATCACAAGTGGCACAAGCCGAAACGCCTTTACTTTTGAAAGCTTGTTCTGATGGTAATCCTAAGTATTGTGCTGATGCTCCGGTAGCAATAATTAATGCATCACAGCTATATTCAGTTTCACTACCGTAAAGTTTGTAAGGTTTTTTACTAAAATCAACACGATCGATTTGGTCGATAATAATTTCTGTATTAAATCTTTCAGCATGTTCTTTCATTTTGACCATTAATTCAGGGCCGGTAAGTTCGGGTGCCCCAGCTGGCCAATTTTCAATTTCGGTAGTGGTTGTCAGCTGTCCACCTTCTTGTGTACCAGTAATCAATACTGGTGATAAATTTGCTCTTGCAGCATAAACTGCTGCCGTGTAACCAGCAGGGCCAGAACCAAGTATTAATAAACGAGCATGTTTAGTTTTCATATTACTATCCTTATTATTTAAATATTCTGGCTATTAGCAACCAAAGCTGTGCAATTTATAACTGATAAGTTTAACATTATCAATCCATGTGGTGAAAAAAATTGGTTATTGCAGTAATAGGTTATCGCAATAATTTTTATTATGGTAATTTTCAAAGTTTATCTTTATATTTTCAATTTTTTTAAATTATTTTCTTTTTTTTAAAACTATATTTTGTTTAATTTG
>NZ_LZGO01000060.1:0-14691 GCF_001690235.1 Gilliamella sp. wkB292 | reverse complement strand
TTCAAAATAGACAAATTGATAAAATCCAAGAAGCAATGTTAATAATATCAATATCTTAATAAAAATTAGAACTGTATACCAAACTGATTAAAAGATAAAAACAAATGCATAATGGCTTTTGTAAAGATCTAAATTACGTTTAGCAACAACCAAATAAATAAGATAACTAAATCATTACCAGATATTTATTGATATAACTAAATGCAATTTAACCTCACGCCAAAAATTTCTTTAATAACAAATTCGATATATTTTAATTATAATATTTATTAATAGATATAGTGATAACGACACTTACTTTATAAATTAAAGGAAATTTTATGAAAATATTTATCAAAACAATTATATTAATTCTGATTCCATTTATGCTACAGGCAAAACCCGATGTGTCAAAAATCTATGGAAAAATAAAATTTGTTGATTCATTCCCCGATTACAGGGTGAAAGTCGTGAAAAGTTTTCCCGATCTGCGGGTCAAAAAAACGAATGGTTTTGCAAACAAACCGGGAGAGTGGAAAATAGTCGATAGTTTTCCAAATTACAAAATACAGATTGTCGATTCTTTTCCTGATTTTACTATTCAGTATGTTGATTCATTTCCTGGAGTTAAATAATAATTAATTAGATAATTAAGTCGTCTGTTTTAACTTAATAAAAAGTCACAATTTAAATTGCGACGAAAAATAACAGTAATATCCTTGAACAAATAAATAGGTATTTTTTAGCTATTTCATGCTTAATACTATAACTGTTCAATCAGATCGATTTTAGTTATAGGATGTATTTTAAAGGATTAAAATAGAGAAAAAGTAGGCTCGGCTAACCAATCAATATTGAGTGCTTTTATATCCATAACTTCTTGTAATACAGGATAATATGTAATTTAGTCAGTCGTTGAGGTTGTATTTAGATTTTATCGTAAAACTTTCAATAAAAACGCTTTTTAAAATCATTATATTCTTATCAAAATCTGACCCCAGCAGGAATCGAACCTGCAATTAGCCCTTAGGAGGGGCTCGTTATATCCATTTAACTATGAGGTCACAGCGGCGTGTATTTTAATAAATTTATATCAATAATACCAATTAAATAACGAAAAATTTTCTATTTTAAGTAAACATGATACAATCGCAGCATCTCTAATCTTATATTATTTTGTCGAAGATATTATGAAAAAAAGAATCGTTGGCATGATGTTTTCTGTAATGGCGCTTACTAGTTGTGCAACTTATCAACCAGAAACCAATTCCTATAGTGATCCATTATCAGGATTTAATAAAGCGATGTTCAATGTTAACTACTATGCGCTTGATCCCTATATTTTACGCCCAGCCGCTGTTGTATGGAAAGATTATGTCCCTACCCCTATGCGAAAAGGCGTAGTTAATGTTTCATCAAACCTTTCCGAGCCAGCATCGATGGTAAATAACCTTTTACAAGGTGATGTGCATAAGGCTGGTACACATTTAGCTCGATTCTTTCTAAATACTGTTTTTGGTGTTGCTGGTCTTTTTGATGTTGCGAGTATGGTCGATCCACAGTTGCAAAAAGGCAATAAACGCACTTTTGGTGATGTTTTAGGTCACTACGATGTTCCTTATGGACCTTACGTTGTGTTACCTTTCTATGGTTCAGCGACATTACGTGAAGAAGGTGGAGGATTAGTTGATACACTCTATCCACCACTAGTTTGGTTAGATTGGCAATGGGCTTTAGTTCGTGGCGTGTTTGACGGGATTGAAGCGCGTGCAGTCGCTATTCAATATGAAGATCTTATTAAAAATAGTGATGACCCATACAATTTTATGCGTAATGCTTACTTCCAACGTAATGACTTTATTGCCTCCGGCGGCAAAGTGGACGAAGAAAAGCAACAACAACGTGAAGAGAGTATTAACAGCTTTATTAATGATATCGATTCACAATAGTTATAATAGTTATTGTTATTATTATTAAATAATTAAACCGCCACTAGCATTGGCGGTTTTTTATTTCCCTTTCATTTCAGGTAGATATTGCCAAAATCGCTTTGGCATCTGTTGACGTTGCAATTTAGGATTCACTCTTTCTTTAATAGTTAACGCGTTACAATAACGCAGCCACATGGTTTGAAATAGTTGTTCATCTTTAGTCATATAGTCTTGATTAATCATACTGTTAATAACTATATCTTGATGATTAGCTAGCGATATTCGTTCAATTTTTTCAAGATTATAAAAATAGCCATATTGCCGCTTCTCATCATAAATCGCCCATTTTTGATCCGCATAGCGATCTTGAAAAAAATTTAACACTAAGGGTAACGCATTATAAATTGGTGCAATGACCGCAAAATAAATTTTTTCACTTAAACTATTTTCACAAACGCTTATTGGATTGTTTATCGCATTAAATCGCACAAACTGCACTAAATGATGCTTTTCCCGACTCACTTTTTTAGCAATATCATGCACAGTTAGCACATCAGGATCGCCAAAATCGGTTTCAATTGAATGTGTTGATTGAAAAACTTTACAGATATAACGCAAAATAATTAAGTCACTTTCAGGAAGTTCTGACAACCAAACATACAACAACTGATTAAGCGCAATTTTTGAAATTTTTTTTTCGAGTGCAAGTTGTACCCGTTCGCATTTGCTGTTACGAAATTCAACTACATGCGTTTCTGTCGCTAATAAGGGCGCTACATCGCCTTCAAGCAATAAACACTCTGGCATTTTTTTTAACTTGAATGTGTCAAACACGGCACAAAGCAACCCTTCAAAAGTTTTGTCATAATAAAAGACTATCATTAACTAAAACCCCATTACTAATTGCTGAGGTAAAGAAGCGGCTTTTGCTTCTAACAAAGGTGGTTCTTGTAAAGAAAGACGAATATACTCAGCTGAAGAGTCAAGTAGCTTGAATTTTCGCATCTCATGACAAACAATAAAAAATTGCGCGCGCTTCAAAACTACCCCTATGCGTTTAAGTGCCTCTAAATTAAGTTTTCGATGGCGCCTTGCCATAACAATAAGTTTGGCCGATTTAACACCAATGCCGGGAACGCGTAAAATTTTTTGATAACTATCGTAATTAATATCTACCGGAAAAAATTGTGGATTACGTATTGCCCACGATAATTTAGGATCAACCGTCAAATCAAGATCCGGATAACTGTCATTTACAATTTCATCCACATCAAAACCATAAAAACGCAAAAGCCAGTCAGCTTGATACAATCGATTTTCGCGAACTCTAGGCACTTCTTGCAAGACAGGCAATCTTTTATCATAGCTATTTACTGGCACAAATCCTGAATAGTAAACACGCTTCATGCTGGGTCTTTTATATAACTTAGCGGTCAATTGTAAAATTTGATTATCCGATTCATCCGTTGCACCAATAATCAGTTGTGTACTTTGTCCTGCGGGTACGAATTTAGGAGTCGATTTTATTCTTTTACGATCTTCCACATTCTCCAATAAATTTTGTTGGATATGGCGCATGGGTTGATAAATGGTTTGATGATCTTTGTCTGGTGCCAATAATTTAAGATTTTTTTCTGTTGGAATTTCTAAATTAACACTCATTCGATCAACCAGTAATCCAGCTTGTTTAATCAAATCATTGCTTGCTCCGGGGATCGCTTTCATATGAATATAACCATTGAAATCATAGTCTTTACGCAAAATGGTAACAACTTTGATCATCTTTTCCATTGTATGATCGGGGCTTCGAACAATACCGGAACTTAAAAATAGCCCTTCTATATAGTTACGACGATAAAATTCTATTGTTAATTGGGCTAACTCTTTCGGGGTAAAACCCGCCCTTGGAATATCATTACTCTGTCGATTAATACAGTAAGCACAATCAAACATACAGTAGTTAGTCAACATAATTTTAAGCAATGCAACACATCGACCATCGGCGGTAAAAGTATGACAAATACCTCGACTATGAGCATTACCAATACCTTTATGTTTATTTGATCGAGAACTGCCGCTCGAAGCACAAGAAACATCATATTTAGCTGATTCTGCTAATATTTCAAGTTTATTAATCATTTTGTCGTTCATAACACACCACAATAACTGTTTTTATATACAGTATTATAAAGATTATAATAGTGTGTGCAACAATTTAATAAAGAATAATATTGGTTGATCCACCTCATCAGATCAGAAAATTCATAATAGTCATTGAATAAACTACCGGAATGAAAAGTACTAAATTAATCACGCTTTGTGATGAAAACGGATTATTATCCTTCATCAGCATAAATAAAATAGGTAATGGGGTATTGTTCAGCTTACAAGTGTACGCTATAATCACATCAATTTTTCATATGAAGCTAGATAATTTTAGGAGTAAAGCATTAAATGAAACGTGTTGTAATTACAGGGTTAGGTATTCTATCAAGTATCGGTAACAATACTAAAGAAGTTCTAGAATCATTAAAAGTAGGCCGAAGCGGCATTACTTTTTCACAAGAAATGAAAGATAGCGGAATGCGTAGCCATGTATGTGGAAATGTTAAATTAGATACAACAGGATTAATCGATCGTAAAATTGTTCGCTTTATGAATGATGCTTCTATTTATGGTTATTTAGCTTTACAACAAGCTATAGAAGATGCCAAATTAACCCCTGAACAAGTATCAAATCCTCGCACTGGTCTAATTGCCGGTTATGGTGGTTCAACAAAAACGCAATATAATGTCGTTGCAGGCATGAAAGAAAAAGGATTACGTGGAGTAGGCCCTTATGCGGTAACAAAATCAATGTCATCGGCAATTTCTGCATGTTTAGCCACACCATTTAAGATTAAAGGGGTAAGTTATTCCATGACTTCTGCTTGTGCAACATCAGTGCACTGTATTGGTCATGCAGCTGAATTAATTCAATTGGGCAAACAAGATGTTGTTTTTGCTGGTGGTGGTGAAGAACTCTGTTGGGAAATGTCTTGCGAATTTGATGCGATGGGTGCCCTTTCAACCAAATATAATGATACGCCAGAAAAAGCATCTAGAGCCTATGATGCAAACCGTGATGGTTTTGTTATCGCAGGTGGAGCGGGTATGGTAGTGGTTGAAGAGTTAGAACATGCGCTTGCACGTGGTGCACATATCTACGGTGAACTAGTCGGTTATGGTGCGACTTCGGATGGTTATGACATGGTTGCACCATCTGGTGAGGGTGCGATGCGTTGTATGCAGCTTGCTATTCAAGATTTAGACGTTCCTGTTGATTATATCAATACTCATGGTACTTCAACACCAGTTGGTGATGTTAAAGAGCTTTGGGCAATCAAACAAGTGTTTGGTGACAATATTCCAGCTATTTCTTCTACAAAGTCAATGACAGGTCACTCATTAAGCGCCACCGGTGCACAAGAGTTAATCTATTCACTATTAATGCTAGAGCATGGTTTTATTACACCAAGCATTAATATTGATGAACTTGATGAAGCCGCTATTGGTATGAATATCATTACTGAACCGACTGAACGTGAATTGACAACGGTTATGTCAAATAGTTTTGGTTTTGGTGGAACTAATGCTTCAATTGTGATGAAAAAATATAAAGCATAATTTAACTGATTGTTAAAAAATAAACTAAAAACCGTTCAAATTAGAACGGTTTTTTTATTTAAGGTAGCGATAGATAAGCGTAAATAAAATTGTCAAATCACTTTTAGCGCGTTTATTTTCAAGTTTTATAGAATTTTACTCAAAAATAACTGCGTTCGTTCATTTTGTGGATGATTAAAGATTTGATCGGGTGAACCCTGTTCTTGAATAATGCCCTGATCAATAAAAATCACCCGAGTAGACATTTCTTTAGCAAAGCCCATTTCATGAGTCACAACAATCATTGTCATGCCCTCTTGCGCAAGTGATTTCATCACCGCTAACACTTCACCTACTAATTCGGGATCAAGCGCCGAAGTTGGTTCATCAAATAACATTACTTTTGGATCCATCATAAGCGCTCTAGCAATAGCCACACGTTGCTGTTGACCGCCGGAAAGTTGACTTGGATAAGCATCAATCTTATCAATCAACCCGACTTTGGTTAACAATTTCTCTGCTTTGCTAATCGCGAGATCTTTGGGCATTTTTTTCACGTCTCTAGGTGCTAAAATAAGATTTTCCAGTACTGTCATATGTGGAAAAAGATTAAAGCGCTGAAACACCATCCCTACTGATTCTCGTAATTGATTAATATTGGTTTTAGGATCGTGCACTTTAAAACCATTAACTTCAATTTCACCGGATGTAATATCTTCCAATCCATTGATACATCGTAAAAAAGTGCTTTTACCTGAACCAGACGGACCAATTACCGAGATCACTTCTTTTTCTTGAATATCACACGAAATACCACGTAACACATGGATATCACCAAATTGCTTTTGTAGATTTTTAATGTGAATCACTTTTGCTCAACCTTTTTTCTAAATATTTTACCAGTAACGAGAGTAAGGATGTCATTATCCAATAAACCAAAGATATGACTAGGTAGGGCTCAGTATATGAGCCATAAGCCGCACCAGAAGTTCTTGCAGCGAAAGCTAAATCAGCCAGACCAATAGCTGCACCAAGGGAAGAATCTTTCAAAATAGCAATGGCATTATTACCTAGCGGTGGCAACATTCGCCGAAAAGCTTGGGGTAAAATCACTTTTCGCATGGTACTGCCATATCCCATACCTAATGAACGCGCAGCTTCCATTTGTCCTTTATCAATCGACTGAATCCCTGCCCTAAAAATTTCTGATATATAAGCACCAGCATTTAAAGTAATGGCTGTAACACATGAAATGAAAGCACCATATTGAGATCGTAGAAAGCGAGCGGTATCAACCGAAATCAAGTTATCAGATACAAGCAAACCATCTCGTGGGTTAATTAACAAAGGCATAAGAACAAAGTGAACGACCATAATTTGCACAAATAATGGCGTACCACGAAAAGCACTAACATATATTCTAACCGGCCATTGTACACAAAAATATAATGTATATTTCCAAACCCCATATTTTGCTGAAGCCGTGCGACCAATACCGAGCAATAATCCCCATAATGTGCCTAAAACGACACAAAACAGCGTACATTCAATAGTCATTTTTGCCCCTTCTATAAATAAGGGCAAGTATTCATTAATTATTTCCCAATTAAACGCCATAAAAAATCCACATTATTCTTTATCGGTTAAAGGTAAAGTTGGAACATTATTATCAAACCACTTTGAATAAATGTTGGCATAAGTGCCATTATCGATAATTTTTTTCAGTCCTTGGTTAATCATATTGCGCAATTTATCATTACCTTTTGCAACAGCAATACCAAAATATTGCGGCTCAAAATTTTGATCAGAAATCAGATTAAACTCTTTACCGGGATGCATTTTGATATAAAACTTAACTACACCAACATCGCCAATAGCAGCATTAATGCCTTCTTCATATAATTCTTGCAGTAACAAAGGTGTGTTATCAAAACGTTTAATTGACGTACTGTTTTTTCCTAATACTTTAGATACAACCACATCAGCTGTACTACCATTAACAACACCAACAGTATGAGAGCTCAAATCAGCGATAGATGTTATTTTCGACCCTTTTTGAGTCACAATAACTTGCTCAGCAGGAAAATAAGGTAAAGAAAAATCAACAGAATTTTTACGTTTTTCGGTAATCGTAATACCTGAAATGATAATATCGCGCTCACCATTATCTAAGGTAGCAAAAATACCTTCCCATGGTGTATTAATTAATTTAATTTTAAAATGTTGAACATCTGCAATGGCTTTAATTAAATCGATATCAAACCCTTCAAGTTGTTTTGCGCTATTTTCGTACTCAAATGGTCGATATGTACCGCCCGCGCCGACTACATAAGTTGCATCATCGGCATACGAAAAACTGGTTGTTAATAAAATAACAATACTGAAAATTAGTGAAAAAAAAGATTTGATCATTGTCTATCCTGCCTTGAAATAAATGGGGAAAATATAATAACTTTTGAACAAAATATTGCAACACTATATTAGAGCGTAATAACAAATGACGTTAATAGTTATAATAGAGTACTGCGTTTTTTTGCTGATTCACCACAATTACTAGCAAAAAATTTTCTAGCACAACCAACGCTTTGTTACTGCATTACAACTATGTTAACTCAATTAAAAATTGTTTAAAAACATTATGTTATTAATATATTGTTTTAATGATTTATTTTGTCTACTGTTAAACTCATTTTTTAGTATTAAATAAAGTAGAGCTAAATATAAAAAAGCTCACAAATGTGAGCTTATTATCATACTATTGATTGATTAATGATTCTGATAGATATCCCAAGCAGCCTGTAATCCAGCACCTTGTGTTGTTTTAAAGCCTACACGGTTTAAGACAGCTTCAAATGCGGTTAACGTTTGCATTACACATTGCTTTCTAGCGTTATATCCCATAGTACCAATACGCCATACATTACCTTTAAGTGGACCAAAAGATGCGCCAATTTCGATACCAAAATCATTTAACATTAGGTTGCGGACCTCTAGATCATTAATATGTTCTGGTTTTTTAACACCAACCACATTATTCATTTTATGAGAAATATCACCAAATAGCTCAAGTCCCATAGCTTGCAATCCTGCAACCATTGCCGCACCATTAACACGGTGACGCTCAATAACGTTATCTAATCCTTCTTGTAAAACAATGCGTGCACATTCTCTCGCAGCATAAAGCATCGATGTTGCTTCGGTATGATGATTGATACGTTCAGCCCCCCAATAACGGATGATCATGTCAATATCAAAATAGTTAGAATAAATAATTTCGTCACTACCACTGCTATCGCCATCTGCTCGAATACCCAATTCCACACATTTACGTGCTTGAATGATATCAACCATTTGTGGGCTTAACGTTAAGGGTGCAACACCAGGAGGTCCACTAAGACATTTTTGTAAGCTGACCGATACCCCATCTAACTGCCATTTATCGACTTCAAGTTCATTACCAACAATAGATGCAGTGGCATCAACATAAGATAATACGCCATGTCGACGACAAATCTCACCAATCTTATCTAACGGTTGCAACAATGTCGTTGAGGTATCACCTTGTACACAAAGTAATAAGCGAGGTTTAATTTTTTTAATAGCATCTTCAATCACGTTTGGATCAAAAACTTCACCCCATGGAACTTCAATGGTATGCACATCTGCTCGACAACGATGTGCTATTTCACAAAGTAATAAACCGAAACGACCAAAAACAGGCACTAAAACTTTATCACCAGGACGAATGGTAGAAACAAGCACCGCTTCGATACCGGCACGAGCGGTACCATCGATAACAAATGTTTGTTCATTTTTAGTTTTAAAAATGTCTCGATAAAGTTCCATGGTTTGATTCATATAATCAGTCATAACAGGATCAAATTGACCAATTAATGGAGCAGCCATTGCTCTTGTCACGCGTGGATCTGCGTTAATTGGACCAGGACCCATAAGCAACCGCGTAGGCGGATTAATTTGATCATATTTGTTTAGGTCTAACATTTATTTTTTTCCTTTATTTATATTTAATTATTTCAATAATCACACTGCATAGTGACTTATCGTTTTTTATCAATATTTTTTAAAAAATTATTTGCTATAGGATGATGAAATTTAAATAAATTAACAACTTCACTCATAACCTTGCCCATATGTGATTTTTTCCAAGCAAGTGATAATGGAGAGGGTTTTCGTTCGTTAACCACTTGGCAAGCAATTAAATCGCCTGAATCTAAATAGGGTTGGCAAATCGATTTTGGTAAAAATCCGATGCCAAGACCTTTTAAATGACAAGCTAATTTGGTTGAAATATTCGGGACAATAATCTCTGATTGACTCGGTAATAACCAAGCTACGCGTTTATTCATATGTACTGAAGTATCTTCAACATTAATGGCTGGGAATTTTCGTAATGATTCATTAGATAGTGGCCCCTCAATTTGGGTTACCGGATGATTTTTAGCGGCAACAAAAATCCAACTTACCTCGCCTAATGGAAGAATATTGATCATATTATCTAACGATTCAGTACCGGTGGCGCCAATCGCAAGATGGCATTCGCCATGCAATAATGAATCCCAAACGCCCATATAAACTTGGCGAGTAAAGTTAAAATTGGTAAAAGGAAATTTCTCTTTTAAATGCGCCAACAATTCTGTGACGGCATCAACATCATATAATAAATTATTAATCGTTACATTGACTTTACGCTCAACACCATCTCGGATTTGCTGAAGCTCATCGGGCATGGTCGATAACCAAAGTAACCATTGACTACAATGTTCATAAAGGTGCTGACCTGCTAAGGTAAGCGAAACCGATCGCGTGGTCCGTTCAAATAATTGGGTATTTAAGTCAGTTTCTAATGATTTAATACGATAACTAATTGCTGCTGGTGTTTTATAAAGCAACTTAGCCGCCTTTGAAAAACTATTACATTCAACGACTTTGGTAAATGTTCGCATTGTTTCAGTATCTAACATGATTCAACCCTCTAAAATAAAACGATCAATGCCTAACCACATACCAAGTAAAAGATCGGCACCAGAGGTATGACCATAATTTAATAATTTATCTATTGATGAATGATCTAACCTATTTTGGTTAAGTGCCTTAACCATCTGTAGTACTAATAACGAAAACTTACCTTCTAACGCATAATTGAGAAAAGATGCACTAATTAACGTTGTCAAAGAATTGAAAGATAAAGCTGACAAGCCATGCTTTAGTTGACTTAATTTACCGACAAAACGAACATCGCTTGAAATGATCGCGAGAAGACCCACTAAAATATCATCCATACTAGGTGTTAAACCTGGACCTAAACCTATAAACGGTGTAATGTCAACAACCTGTCCATCCATCAATTGTTTAATTTTATCACACAATAAATCAAGTTGTGGTGCCGATTTATCTATAATATTATCTTTCAAATTGCCAAACAATCCGGTCGGATAATCGACTTGTTGTAATAGCTGTACAATGGACTGTTTATTGAAGCTCAGCTTTTCATAACGTTTGATTTGCAAATGACATTGATGAGTATGATTCATGATTAAAATATCACCGCAAACCAAATCACCATTTAGTAGTTGATCTATTTTGAATTCATTGTTTAATAAAACTGATTTAATATAATCAAAATCTTCAGATTTAAGCACCCACCCCATTGGTGATATGCCACTTGCATATCGATGAAGCGTAATTAACTGCTGATGAGTATTAATTAAATTAATCGTGTGCTGATGTAAACTAAATAACGATAAAGCACCTTCGATTGTTGGCGCATGAGCACTAACAAGCAAAGGCCTAATTTTATGTAAGTAATTTTGATTCGATAACATGCAACTGTACCGATTATTCAGAGTAAAACACGTGTTTATTAAGCGATTATCAATATGTTGATTTAATCGATTGCAATTAGCATGCATCATATTCATAAATTATACTTCGAGCTTTATAGCCAGTGCTTCTAAAGCTTTTTCAAAACAAGCTAACGGTGCACGCACTGTTCCTGCGCCAATTTGACCAATGCCTGCCTTTTTATGAGCAATACCGGTATTGATTAATGGCGTAATTCCGGTTTCAACAATGCGGCGTATATCTAATGCCATACAGCACCCCTGAAAATTCCAAGATGGTATTTGAAATAGCATGTTATGTTCTAAAAATATTTCACTCATCTCCTCTGATACCTCGTACGCAACATCAGCACCACCTGCACCTACAAATCGTGTAACACCTGGCGCAGCAACCATTGCAGCACCACCTATACCAAAAGTTTCAGTTATCGCACTGTCACCAATATCGGGATTGGCATCTTGCTGTGAATAACCGGTAAAAAATAGGCCTTGAGGTGTATTTACTGGAGCGGTAAACCACTGATCACCAAGGCCACTAACTTTAATACCAAAATCTTTACCATTACGTGTCATCGCGGTAACAATTGTCCCAGCTTGAATCTGGGCGGCACTATCCATTACGGATTTACAAAAAGCCATAGCTACATTTAAGAAAAATTGATCTGTAACACTTAAAAAATCAAAGATTTTTGCCATCTCTTCTTGGCTACGTTTAAGTACAGCTAATTTTGGTGACAACGTGCGTAATAATAATGCAGAAGCAGCAATATTACGTTGGTGAAATTCATCTCCCATAGTAATGGCTTGCGCCATCAATGCGGTTAAGTCAATGCCTTTATCAAATAATTTAAGTGCATCATTTAATGCTGGGCCTAATGATTCTTTCATCCAACGATGGCGATTTAAGACTTCTTCACCATAAGCACCAAAGCGCATGACTTTACCAATACCTTCGTTCAAATTACAGTATGCTCGGTTACCATGAGTAACATTTTCAACAACAACCATTGGCATATTAGCAGAAGTAATTCCACCCATTGGACCGACGGCATTAACTGAATGACAAGGAATAAATTCTACTTTACCTGACTGTAATAACTGTAAAGCTTCATTTTCATCTTTCGCCCAACCTTCAAATAAACAAGCACCAATACAAGCACCTTGCATTGGTCCTGTCATATCATGCCAAACAATAGGTGGGCCAGCATGCAGTAATTTTTGTCCTTGTGCTAACGTCGGTACCGCTTCTTTTGCTGCAACTACGCCAATCCAATGAGGCCTAGCCGCTTTAATTCGTTCAATAATAGCTTGGTTTGCTTCATTTATTGATGTATTCATATTGTCAAAACCTCTTAATTTAATTTCTTCAAAATAGCCGCTAATTTTTGATTACCGCCCGCTATTGGTGCCCATTGATAATGCACAACAGGCACATTCGATGCTTGAAGATCTTCAGCAAAGCTTCTAAGACCGGCATTAATCACACTAATATGATCAAGTAATGGGTACTGTTTTAACGAACGTATTTGCTTTAACGGTGAAATGAGTTTTTTTGCCAATAAAATTGCTTCCGGTAAATTGTCCATCACCACGATATTGGCAGCTTTTAAGGCATCAATCTGCTTGCTACGGCATTGTGGATCTTGCTCAGAACCGGTTACAGTAACAATCGCAATTAAAGGATTATCAGCTGCACGTTTAGCGCACGCTTTTTGATAACCAGTAATAATGGATTCGGCAGGGTTAGTATTAGCGCCATAGCCAATAACCAAATCCAATAATAGAACACCAACACTTGTGTTATCACCTAACTGAGAAATTTCTTGTTCACGAATTGAAGGATCAATCATTGGATGTGGGCGACCTACAGTATAAAAATCATCACCAAGATCAATTATCTTATGACCGTTTTGATCTAACATGATGCCTTTATCATGATTTTTGCTAACCGTTAAGCCAAGCTCGAGAGCAAGTAACATAGCCGCTTCTGAAGCTAATGTGCCCCCAGTATATAAACCTAAAATAGAACGATGTTCCGCATGACTTAATTCACTTGCACTTGCTTCTACTTTACCTAATAAACATGATAATCGCGCGGCTTCATCCAACGTTCGGGCAAAATAAATATTTTCATCTTGTGGTTTATCTATGTTAGAACCTAAAAATATTGCGACAATTGGTTTGTTAATCAACTTCATGGCAGAAATCACTTTTTTACGCACACTCTCCGCCGGCGGCTTAGAAATAAACGTGATCACCTGTGTTGCCTGATCCGCAGCTAGCATATCTAAGGCAGTTAATGCACTAATACCACCGACTTCTTGAGATAAATCCCGCCCACCCAAACCAATAGCTTGAGTAATCCCCTGATTTAATAAGGCAATTTGTGAAATAACTTCTTGGATACCTGTTCCAGATGCACCAATTACGCCAATATTTCCCTTCGCAATGACATTGGCAAAAGCTAAAGGCGCACCAGCAATAATGGCTGTACCGCAGTCCGGTCCCATTACAATCAAATCTTTTTCTGACGCTTTGGTTTTCAAGCGAATTTCATCATCAAGAGAGACATTATCCGAAAATATCATCACATTTTTATTATCATCCAAAGCTTGTTCAGCCAATCCAGCAGCATACTCACCCGCTATAGAAATAAGCACCAAATTAGCATCAGGCAATTTTTGATTTGCGCTAGCAAAACGTCTTGCTTTAAGTAATTTACTCCCACCTTGCTGTTGCTGTGCAATATTTTTTAACGCATCTTCTAATTGTTCACTAATCAACTCCACCACATTACAAGAATTATCATGAGTTTTAATAGCCACACAAATATCATTGGGTGTTGCTTGATTAAACATATCATCCCAAAAACCGGTTGCAGTAAGCAGCGATTTATTGGCTGGGGTACCCATCATGACGGAAACTTCATCAACTTCATCAAGATTACTGAGTTTTTTTGAAATTAGCATTAAACTAACTGAATCTTGAAAGCTGCCTTTTTTTATAAAAGATTGAATCATGAGATTTGGCCTTTCAGTTATGAAAAAATTAAGTTCTGTTTAGATATAGACAGATACTCACTTATTACTTATTGAGATACTTTCACAGACGGCAATGATTGATTTTACAGGTGCATCCTGTTACCCGTTTTAAATTATTCTGATTAATAACAATAAATAGTAAGACACTATCACATCTAATTTACAGATTGTATTTATATATTACGTAAAAAATAGTGAATAAGTAGGTTGGATGTCACAAATTGACGATTAATC
>NZ_LZGO01000059.1:0-4855 GCF_001690235.1 Gilliamella sp. wkB292 | reverse complement strand
AGTGCTTGCACTTGATGACGAGTGGCGGACGGGTGAGTAAAGTATGGGGATCTGCCGAATGGAGGGGGACAACAGTTGGAAACGACTGCTAATACCGCATAATGTTGAGAGACCAAAGCATGGGACCTTCGGGCCATGCGCCATTTGATGAACCCATATGGGATTAGCTAGTTGGTGGGGTAAGGGCTCACCAAGGCGACGATCTCTAGCTGGTCTGAGAGGATGACCAGCCACACTGGAACTGAGACACGGTCCAGACTCCTACGGGAGGCAGCAGTGGGGAATATTGCACAATGGGGGGAACCCTGATGCAGCCATGCCGCGTGTATGAAGAAGGCCTTCGGGTTGTAAAGTACTTTCGGTAGTGAGGAAGGTGGTGTATCTAATAGGTGCATCAATTGACGTTAATTACAGAAGAAGCACCGGCTAACTCCGTGCCAGCAGCCGCGGTAATACGGAGGGTGCGAGCGTTAATCGGAATGACTGGGCGTAAAGGGCATGTAGGCGGATAATTAAGTTAGGTGTGAAAGCCCTGGGCTCAACCTAGGAATTGCACTTAAAACTGGTTATCTGGAGTATTGTAGAGGAAGGTAGAATTCCACGTGTAGCGGTGAAATGCGTAGAGATGTGGAGGAATACCGGTGGCGAAGGCGGCCTTCTGGACAGATACTGACGCTGAGATGCGAAAGCGTGGGGAGCAAACAGGATTAGATACCCTGGTAGTCCACGCTGTAAACGATGTCGATTTGGAGTTTGTTGCCCTGAGTGATGGGCTCCGAAGCTAACGCGATAAATCGACCGCCTGGGGAGTACGGCCGCAAGGTTAAAACTCAAATGAATTGACGGGGGCCCGCACAAGCGGTGGAGCATGTGGTTTAATTCGATGCAACGCGAAGAACCTTACCTGGTCTTGACATCCACAGAATCTTGCAGAGATGCGAGAGTGCCTTCGGGAACTGTGAGACAGGTGCTGCATGGCTGTCGTCAGCTCGTGTTGTGAAATGTTGGGTTAAGTCCCGCAACGAGCGCAACCCTTATCCTTTGTTGCCAGCGGTTTGGCCGGGAACTCAAAGGAGACTGCCGTTGATAAAGCGGAGGAAGGTGGGGACGACGTCAAGTCATCATGGCCCTTACGACCAGGGCTACACACGTGCTACAATGGCGTATACAAAGGGAGGCGACCTCGCGAGAGCAAGCGGACCTCATAAAGTACGTCTAAGTCCGGATTGGAGTCTGCAACTCGACTCCATGAAGTCGGAATCGCTAGTAATCGTGAATCAGAATGTCACGGTGAATACGTTCCCGGGCCTTGTACACACCGCCCGTCACACCATGGGAGTGGGTTGCACCAGAAGTAGATAGCTTAACCTTCGGGAGGGCGTTTACCACGGTGTGGTCCATGACTGGGGTGAAGTCGTAACAAGGTAACCGTAGGGGAACCTGCGGTTGGATCACCTCCTTACGAAGCGCTCGTAAGTGTTCACACAGATTGTTTGTTTAGAAAGAGTCACTTTATTGGGTCTGTAGCTCAGGTGGTTAGAGCGCACCCCTGATAAGGGTGAGGTCGGTGGTTCAAGTCCACTCAGACCCACCAATTCAACGGTAATGAGCGAAGATGCTTGATATGTTGAAGAAGTGAAGATAATGGGGCTATAGCTCAGCTGGGAGAGCGCCTGCCTTGCACGCAGGAGGCCAGCGGTTCGATCCCGCTTAGCTCCACCATTAAGATGTCTCTTTTGAATAAAATTATGTTTGTATTTACTTGAAAGAGTAAATAGAAAGATAATGCTCTTTAACAATTAGGAACAAGCTGAAAGAAACGAGTTCTCGTTTTTACGGAAAGCATTTGTATGTAAGTATAGATGTGGTGAAGTAGAAAAGAGAAAAAAGCGTAATTGAAACCAAGACAACTGTGAGTTGTAAGGTTAAGAAATTAAGCGTACACGGTGGATGCCTAGGCAATCAGAGGCGATGAAGGACGTGTTAATCTGCGAAAAGCGACGGTGAGCCGATAAAAGGCGCTATAACCGTTGATGTCCGAATGGGGAAACCCAGTGCAGGTGACTGCACTATCATCTGATGAATACATAGTCAGATGAGGCGAACCGGGAGAACTGAAACATCTAAGTACCCCGAGGAAAAGAAATCAACCGAGATTCCCAAAGTAGCGGCGAGCGAAATGGGAGCAGCCCAAGCGGGTAGCATAATGTATTAGTGGAAGCGTCTGGAAAGTCGCACGATAGAGGGTGAAAGTCCCGTACATGAAAGTAGATTATGTGGAAGCTTATAGAGTAGGGCGGGACACGTGATATCCTGTCTGAAGATGGGGGGACCATCCTCCAAGGCTAAATACTCCTGATTGACCGATAGTGAACCAGTACCGTGAGGGAAAGGCGAAAAGAACCCCGGGAGGGGAGTGAAATAGACCCTGAAACCGTGTACGTACAATCAGTGGGAGCATATACCGTTGGGTATGTGTGACTGCGTACCTTTTGTATAATGGGTCAGCGACTTATATTCTGTAGCAAGGTTAACCGAATAGGGGAGCCGAAGGGAAACCGAGTATTAACTGTGCGTTAAGTTGCAGGGTATAGACCCGAAACCCGGTGATCTAGCCATGGGCAGGTTGAAGGTTGGTTAACACTAACTGGAGGACCGAACCGACTAATGTTGAAAAATTAGCGGATGACCTGTGGCTGGGGGTGAAAGGCCAATCAAACCGGGAGATAGCTGGTTCTCCCCGAAAGCTATTTAGGTAGCGCCTCATGAGTAACTGTTGGGGGTAGAGCACTGTTTCGGCTAGGGGGCCATCCCGGCTTACCAACCCGATGCAAACTCCGAATACTGACAAGTTTAATCATGGGAGACACACGGCGGGTGCTAACGTTCGTCGTGAAGAGGGAAACAACCCAGACCGCCAGCTAAGGTCCCAAAGTCATAGTTAAGTGGGAAACGAAGTGGGAAGGCTTAGACAGCTAGGATGTTGGCTTAGAAGCAGCCATCATTTAAAGAAAGCGTAATAGCTCACTAGTCGAGTCGGCCTGCGCGGAAGATGTAACGGGGCTAAAACTATGCACCGAAGCTGCGGCAGTGCACGTAAGTGTATTGGGTAGGGGAGCGTTCTGTAAGCCGTAGAAGGTGTGTTGTGAGGCATGCTGGAGGTATCAGAAGTGCGAATGCTGACATAAGTAACGATAAAGCGGGTGAAAAGCCCGCTCGCCGGAAGACCAAGGGTTCCTGTCCAACGTTAATCGGGGCAGGGTGAGTCGACCCCTAAGGAGAGGCCGAAGGGCGTATCTGATGGGAAACGGGTTAATATTCCCGTACTGGCTATAACTGCGATGGGGGGACGAAGAAGGCTAGGTTTACCACCTATTGGATGGTGGGTTAAGCGTGTAGGGGTGTGATTAGGCAAATCCGGTCACTGAAACTCTGAGGCGTGATGACGAGCTACTAAGGTAGTGAAGTAATTGATGCCCTGCTTCCAGGAAAATCCTCTAAGCTTCAGGTTATAGTTAATCGTACCCGAAACCGACACAGGTGGTCAGGTAGAGAATACTCAGGCGCTTGAGAGAACTCGGGTGAAGGAACTAGGCAAAATGGTGCCGTAACTTCGGGAGAAGGCACGCTGATGGTAATTGAAATCCCGTGCGGATGTAGGTGAAATCAGTCGAAGATACCAGCTGGCTGCAACTGTTTAATAAAAACACAGCACTGTGCAAACACGAAAGTGGACGTATACGGTGTGACGCCTGCCCGGTGCTGGAAGGTTAATTGATGGGGTTATGCGTAAGCAGAAGCTCTTGATCGAAGCCCCAGTAAACGGCGGCCGTAACTATAACGGTCCTAAGGTAGCGAAATTCCTTGTCGGGTAAGTTCCGACCTGCACGAATGGCGTAATGATGGCCAGGCTGTCTCCACCCGAGACTCAGTGAAATTGAAATTGCCGTGAAGATGCGGTGTACCCGTGGCAAGACGGAAAGACCCCGTGAACCTTTACTATAGCTTGACAGTGAACATTGAGCCTTAATGTGTAGGATAGGTGGGAGACTAAGAAGCATGCACGCCAGTGTGTGTGGAGTCGACCTTGAAATACCACCCTTTAATGTTTGATGTTCTAACCTATACTTCTGAATCGAGGTAAGGGACACTGTCTGGTGGGTAGTTTGACTGGGGCGGTCTCCTCCCAAAGAGTAACGGAGGAGCACGAAGGTTAGCTAATCCTGGTCGGACATCAGGAGGTTAGTGCAATGGCAAAAGCTAGCTTGACTGCGAGAGTGACGGCTCGAGCAGGTACGAAAGTAGGTCATAGTGATCCGGTGGTTCTGAATGGAAGGGCCATCGCTCAACGGATAAAAGGTACTCCGGGGATAACAGGCTGATACCGCCCAAGAGTTCATATCGACGGCGGTGTTTGGCACCTCGATGTCGGCTCATCACATCCTGGGGCTGAAGTAGGTCCCAAGGGTACGGCTGTTCGCCGTTTAAAGTGGTACGCGAGCTGGGTTTAGAACGTCGTGAGACAGTTCGGTCCCTATCTGCCATGGGCGTAGGAAAATTGAGAGGGTTTGCTTCTAGTACGAGAGGACCGAAGTGAACGCACCGCTGGTGTTCGGGTTGTGATGCCAATTGCATTGCCCGGTAGCTACGTGCGGAATAGATAAGTGCTGAAAGCATCTAAGCACGAAACTAGCCTCGAGATGAGTTTTCCCTGATGAGAATCAGTAAGGTCCGTTTGAGACTAAGACGTAGATAGGTCAGGTGTGTAAGTGTAGTGATACATTGAGCTAACTGATACTAATGAACCGAGAGTCTTAACCTTACAACTCGGAGTTGTTTTGGATACGCGAAGTTG
>NZ_LZGO01000058.1:0-10176 GCF_001690235.1 Gilliamella sp. wkB292 | reverse complement strand
TATTGGCACATTCAATTGCATCACTGCTGATTTCAATTCCTGTTAACTTGATATCATTGCAAATAGTATTATCAATATTTGTCACACAACTTAACCCAAAACCACCTACCCCACAAAAAAGGTCCCAAATAGAGTTAATCGGTAAATTAGTAACCCAGTCACTTGCAGTTTTATATAGATTTTCAGCAACATAGGTATTAGTTTGAAAAAAACTTTTCGATTTTATATAGAGTTCAATATTATTTAATTTTATTGGTAAATATGGATTATCAGTAATAACCAATTCTTGTTCACCTTCTAAAATTGCGGCATGATTAGGTTGAATATTAATTGATACTACTTGTAGATTTTGTATGTAACTTTGCAACTGACTTATTGTATTTTTAATTTGTTCAACAAATTTTGATGATTTTAGGACAAATCGCAACATATAACTGTTTTGATTGTTGCTAGCACTTTCAGTAATGATAATGAATTTCAATTCACCTTTTCGTTTATTAATATTATAGGGAACTATCCCTTGTTTACGAATATAGCTACGTACGATTTTAAGAATGCTTTGCATGCTATCACTGTAAAGTGGACAATCGCATAAATCAACAGCTTGTTCGTTGTGTTGTATACCTAAGATTGGCTTTTCAACTGTTCCAAGTACTGCCATTTTTGCTTTATTACGAAACCCTTTTTGTTCACTGGCAAAAGGCGCTTTTAATTCTAAAGGTTGAAAAGGTGTTAATTGTTTAATCAATTGTTTTTGTTTTTCATCAAGTTGTGTTTGATAAGGTCGTTCAATCCATGGACAAGATAAACACTTTTTTTGCTGATAATAGCGACATTGCATGATGATAAAACCTATTTTTTTAATGTATATTTTATTTATAATTTTTATGAGTGAGAATCTAAATTCAATTTTATACTAAAACATTAGCTTTACCTTAATTTTTTTACCAAACATTTCAATATTTTTCGATTCATTGTAAATATACTAATAGCTATGATTTGACGAAATACCGGTATATGATAGGATAATGCCGTTAATATTATAGGAACTAATTAATGTCTATCAAGTTAAAAACTCCCGATGAAATCGAAAAAATGCGTATAGCAGGTAAACTTGCCGCTGAAGTATTAGAAATAGTTGAACCTTATGTTAAACCCGGTATAAGTACAGGTGAACTTGACCAAATTTGTTATGAGCACATTGTTAATGTGCAAAAAGCAATTCCTGCCAATATTGGTTATTGTGGCTATAAACATACTAGTTGTATTTCAATCAATGATGTAGTTTGTCATGGCATTCCAAGTTTCGAAAAAAAAATTAAGGATGGTGATATTCTCAACATTGATGTAACTGTCATTAAAGATGGTTATCATGGCGATACTTCACGAATGTATATTGCGGGTAAACCAACAATTGCCGGTGAAAAATTATGTCAAGTCACTCAAGAAAGCTTATATGAAGCAATAAAAATTATTAAACCAGGTATTCGTTTAAAAGAAATTGGTAAAACGATTCAAAAATATGTCGAGAAATTCGGCTTTTCATCAGTTAGAGAATATTGTGGTCATGGTATTGGTAATGTCTATCATGATGAACCACAGGTATTACATTATGATGCTGACGATGGTGGAGTGATTTTAAAACCGGGAATGACATTCACTATCGAGCCAATGGTAAATACCGGCGATTGGCGTACTCGCACAATGAAAGATGGTTGGACAGTTAAAACTAAAGATCATGGTCTTTCTGCGCAATATGAACATACTATTTTAGTCACCGATAACGGCGTTGAAGTGTTAACCTTACGCAAAGATGAAAACTTTCCTCGCATTATTGAACACTAAATAAAAAAGATTCAACAATGATACAATTGTTGAATCTTTCATTACTTATCATTTTTAGTAAACCGCCATTTTTTATTCTCAGTCTATTGTTTAACTAACCAATACCAAACAATTCACTTTATTAATTAGTTATACTGCTAACAATTAAAATCAATAAAACAATAGATGGCGATAAACATTGATCTTTTTCGATACACTTTATCTATTAATATAATAATGTATAAAGTTTACGTCGATAAGCACTTGCCAGAGGATTACTGGTACCAAGAGCCGCTAATAGATCCAGCAATGTTTTTTTCACTTGCCCATCTCCAGCATTAAGATCTTTGGTCAGCGGTTGATATAATAGTTCTAACGCTTCTTCATGACGCCCTACCTGCATTAATTGAGAAGACAATTGGATCATTAATTCTATATTATCGGGATGCTGAGCTAATTGCGCTTGCAACAATTGTAATTCAGGCGAATTAGCTGCTTGTTCGAGTAGTTCTATTTCTGCTTGTAAACCATGAAAAGTGGAATCTTGATCTTGCAATGGAATGGTACTTAGTACCTCTTTTGCTTCACTTAATTGTTTGAGTTCTATTTGCGATTTAGCGAGCATTAATGCAATATCAGATCTTGGCTTACCTAGATGATCGGTCAAGGCTTTCCAAGCTTGCCTTAACAAAGGTAAAGCTTGTTCGTATTTAGCTTCATTAAATAATGATTGTGCTTCAATTAACTTTAATTCATCTTCATTTGGTAATACTTTAGCTAAAAAATCCCTAATCACTTGTTCTGATTGTGGTCCTTGAAAACCATCTACAGGTTGGCCGTTTTGAAATAGATAGACTGTTGGTATTGCTCTTAAACCAAATTGAGCCGCTAGCATTTGCTGTTCATCACAATTGACACTAGCTAATATAAATTGCCCATTAAGTTCATTAGCTAATTTTGTTAATGTTTGTGTCATTGTTTCGTATTCTGGGCTTCGTGCAGACCAAAAGTAAAATAATACCGGTGATAGCGATGACTTTTCGATAATTGCTTGAATATTCTGTTCATTCACATCAAAAATAAATTGGTTTTGCATAAATGTTTCCTAAATTTTTCGGCTTATTATTTATTAGATAAAATTTTATCCATTAATCTATCGGGAAGCAAACGTTTAGCGATAGCAGCAAGTTTAGTGACTTTTGTTACCCTGTAACGAATTTTTGGTTTATCACTCTCTAATGCATGATATAAATAAGGTAACACAGCTTCAGGAAGAAGCGTAAATCGTTTGGCAATAGGTGGATTTTCTATAGTATTATTTTTTTCAGTTTGATTAACATTACTGGAAAAATAGGTTTTTAAGGGCCCAGGTTCGATTAAACAAACTTTAATATTGGTTTTATATAATTCTAGTCTTAATACATCTGACCATGCTTCTAACGCATATTTACTTGCAGAATAAGCGCCTCGACCAGGGGTTGCTACGATGCCCACAATAGAGCTTGTCTGAATAATTCGGCCTTCATTTTGTTCAAGCATTGCAGGAAGCAGTAATTGGGTTAACTGATGAACACCAAAAAAATTAGTTGAAAATTGAGCTTCTAATTGCTCACGATTAATGGTATTTAACCGACCATATACACCAAAACCTGCATTATTGAATAATGCATATAATTTACCGTCAGTTAATGTTAATACCTCATTTGCTGCGTGTTTAACTGATTCAGGATCATCTAAATCAAGTAACACTGTTTCAAACCCTTGCTCAATAAGTTTTTTTTGGTCAGACACTTTACGACACGAAGCAATAACGCGATATCCACGTTTTTTCAAGGCAATCGCTGAAATTAAACCAATACCACTAGAACAACCGGTAATAAATATTGTTCGCAAATTTTGTCACTCCCTTGTAATGATATATTGTCAAGTTAATCCTCTGCAATTATGATAGCACATCTAAATTTAAGTTAGTTAATCAAAGCTAAGAGGACTAAATGAAAATCGCTATTATTGCCGCAATGGAAGAAGAAGTTGCTATATTAAAAACTAAAATCAGTCACTATCGTGTTGAAAACCATTTAGGTTATGATTTTCATTTAGGTCAAATTGCCGGTTGTGACATTGTATTGCTTCAATCTGGTATCGGTAAAGTTGCAGCAGCATCGGGCACAACGTTGTTATTGAATAATTACAACGTTGATGCCGTCATTAATACGGGTTCAGCAGGAGGATTATCGTCTAAACTTAATATTGGCGATATTGTTGTGTCACAGAATGTCTTTTATCACGATGTTGATTTAACGGCTTTTGGATACCTACCAGGACAAATGTCTGGCTGCCCTGCCACCTTTGAATCTGCTGAAAAATATCAATTACTCGCTAAAAGCTGTATAAAAAAACATGGCGTCAATGCAATTGTAGGCTCAATTGGTAGTGGCGATGCATTTATTAATGGTAAAAACCATTTAGATAGAATCAAACAAACCTTTCCTGACGCAATTGCTGTTGAAATGGAAGCTGCAGCAATTGGTCATGTATGTTGGCTTTTTAAGGTGCCGTTTGTTGTGGTGCGAGCAATTTCCGATAATGGTGATAATGAATCAGCAATTGATTTTCAATCATTTTTAAACGTTGCCTCTGCACAATCATCGTTAATTGTAGAGTCAATGTTGAGTGAACTTGCGTGAGTTACCTTTTTTGGTTTGACCTTTTAGGCACTATTGTATTTGCTATTTCTGGTGTTTTGTTAGCCGCAAAAAAAGAGATGGATCCAATTGGTGCACTTGTTTTAGCTGTTATTACAGCCATTGGCGGCGGAACTATTCGAGATATGGTGTTAAATCATGGACCGATTTTTTGGATAACTGACTCAACAGATTTATACGTTGCTATTATCGCCTCACTAATAACCATGTTGTTGTTGCGTTATTCATCAACCCTAACTATTCCTAAATGGTTATTTTCGGTATTAGATGCAATTGGTCTTGCTGTATTTGTCGGTATTGGGGTAAACAAAGCTATTGACTCTCAAGTCAATAGCCTAATTGCAGTGTGTATGGGCGTTATGACAGGTGTTGGTGGTGGAATTATACGAGATGTACTTGCCAGAGATATTCCTATGGTTTTTAGAACCGACATCTACGCAACTGCCTGCATAATTGGTGGAACAACACATGTCATTGCTTATAACGGACTTAATTTGCCGTTAGAGATATCCACCCTGCTCGGTATTTCAGTGACACTTACCATTCGCCTATTAGCGATTTATCGTAATTTAACATTACCTATAGTTGGATTAAAAAAATAATCGTCATCACAATACTATTGAACTTTTACTGCTCATTAGCGATATATTTTTCAAATAAAGGTTTTCGCCAACCAGATAAAATGTCAGGCAAAGCAGCGGTGTTATCTATTTGCCATTTAACATACTGATTGATTAATCGCCTTGATAATAACAAATCTTGATTTAACCCAGTATGCTCAGCAATATCTTGCGCTGCTTGTTTTAATTTATCTGCAATATTTTTGTAATTAGGATAAGAGTTAACTCGACGAATAGGAGGAATATCTGGAATAGGCTCTAATAAAATAGCTAAAATAGCCTGTCCATATAACCGTATTTCCTTGCCATTCATACCTAATTTATCAAGTTCAGCCAAGGAGCTTGGCGAATAACGCGCTATTTTAAATAGTGTTTCTTCATTCACGACAAAATTTAAAGCGATATCGTTTTGTTTAGCGGTATTATAACGATAACGAGCCAGTTTATATAATTGACCTAAACTTTTACCCTTTAATTGCCAACTGTTTTTAATATTAAGATAAGCATCATCTGGATTAATAATTTCGCACTTACGTTTAATTACGGTTTGGCATTCTTGATAGGCTGCCGTTAAATAACCTTGTTTCGTTAATTGCGTTTTGAGCAAATTCATCAAAGGGAAAAGATATAAAACATCATTAATAGCGTAGTCACATTGTTTTTCAGTTAACGGGCGTTTTAACCAGTCTGTACGCGTTTCACTTTTATCTAATTCAACATTTAAATATTTGTTAACTAAGCTTGCATAACCACTACTTATTGGATTATCCAAAAAAGAAGCAAATATTTGGCTATCAATAATTGGCGTTGGCAAGCAACCAAAAAAGTGTAAAAAGACTTCAATATCTTCACTGCAAGAATGAAAATATTTTTCAATAGTAGGATTATTTAAGATAGCTAAAAAAGCCTGCCAATCAGTAATTGCTAGCGGATCAATCAGTGCAGCATATTCACCATTAAACACTTGCAACAACCCTAAATGTGGATAAAAAGTCCGAGTGCGTACAAATTCTGTATCCAAAGCAATTGCATTGCTATTGGCAATTTTTACGCAGTATTGATTCAACTGCGCATTATTGGTAATAAATTGATATGACAAGGTCTGTTTCCTAATTAGTTTAGTTAGTGCTAGATGCTGGTTGTTTAGCAAAATCGATATCGATAACTGCGATTTCAGAATGCGTCATTAAACGAATTGGCGGTCCCCAAAGACCATAACCACTACTCACAATACTAACAAAAGGTTTCTCATTATCTTGATAGATGCCATGGGCATTTTTATACATTGCCGCAACGAGCAAATTAATAGGAAATACTTGTCCATCATGAGTATGACCTGAAATCATTAAATCCACCCCTAACGAAGCAGGTTCAACTAAATCTTTCGGTTGATGATCTAATAAAATGACTGGGCTTTGCGTGTCAGTAAACATCATCAAGTCAGATAAAGAAGCCCGTTTTACATCATATAACGCAGATGAAAAATCATCGCGCCCAATCAGGCTAATACCGACGTCATCCAGATAAACTATATCATCTTTTAACACTTTCATATTCGCTTGTTGAAAGGCATTAATGATATCTTGTTCACGATTATTCGGTTCCTTTGTACCTAAATATTCGTGATTACCGAAAATGATATATGTGCCATATTTTGATTTGAGTTGCTGAAATTGTTTGTAAAAATCTTGCTCAATAAATGGTTTTAAGCGTTTATCTAATGTATCACCAGTAATAACAATAAAATCGGCATTCAAACTATTCACTTTATCAACCATTTGTTGAATCATTCTATGCGTAGTTAATTCATTGATATGAATATCTGAAAGCTGAACAATACGTAAATGATCAACATTAGCCGGTTTATTAATTTTGACTTGATAATTAACAATTTTAGATTCGATAGCCATCTCATGGCCATAACAAAATAGTGAGAGAACACAAATGATATAGATAATTTTGGTCGCTAAATTGGAGCTAAATTTATTTTTAATAAGTTTATGCACAATATCAAACAATAAAGTGACAAAAATAGCGCAGATAATTAAACCAAAAGTAACATTCGCCAATAAAGGCAGCCAATAAGTAGACAAACTCTCAAATATCTTAGAAAGTACTAAAGATAAACTCGCGATACCAACAAAAAACCAATAAGCAATTTTATATACACCACGTGGATGACATTTAAACCAAAATTGCCAACGTTTACCTAAATAGATAGCGATCAGAATGCTAACAACTATGGCAATAAGCGCAATAAAACTCATAATTACCCGAACAATTGAACCTAAAAAATGGTATGATAGCAGAATTAAAATCTATAGTACCAATAACTTTTATGGATATCAAAAAAGACCAATTATTTTCGACACCCATTGAAAAATTAGGCGATTGGACATTTGATGAAAAAGTCGCCGAAGTTTTTCCCGATATGGTGCAACGTTCGGTTCCTGGTTATTCTAATATTATCTCAATGATTGGCATGTTAGCAGAAAGATTCGTTCAACCAAATTCAACAGTTTATGATTTGGGGTGCTCTTTAGGTGCAGCTACTCTGTCTATTCGACGTAATATCAATCATGCTAATTGTCGTATTATTGCAGTGGATAATTCCGAACCCATGGTTGAACGTTGTAAACGACACATCGAAGCATACAAAGCTAAAGTTCCTGTTGAAGTCATCTGTGACGATATTTGCAATATTACTATGCAAAATGCATCAATGGTGGTACTTAATTTTACCTTACAATTTTTAACCCCAGAAAACCGTCAACGTGTTTTAAATAATATCTATCAAGCATTAAAACCTAATGGTATTTTAGTTCTTTCTGAAAAATTTAGTTTTAGTGATCCAACTATTGATGAATTACTCTTCAATATGCATCATGATTTTAAACGTGCAAATGGCTATAGCGAACTTGAAATTAGTCAAAAACGAAACATGTTAGAAAATGTGATGCTGACCGATTCGATCAAAACGCATAAAAAACGCCTATCTCAGGCAGGATTTAATCATATTGATACTTGGTTCCAGTGCTTTAATTTTGGATCTATTATCGCAATCAAATAAAGTATAAATGCAAACACAGATAACAAGGAATAACACATGATCGACTTTGGTGATTTTTACCAGATAATCGCAAAAAGTAAACTGAGTCGTTGGCTTGAAGTTTTACCTGCACAATTAGCAAATTGGCAAAAACAAAACATTGATAATCGCTTTAATCAATGGCTCAACAGTATTAAGCATCTACCGTCTATCACGCCTTATCAAATTGATTTATTGCATAGTGTCACAGCAAAAACCAAAGAACCATTAACTAATGGCGAACAATTACGGATTACGCAGTTATTAAAAACCATGATGCCTTGGCGTAAAGGACCTTTTAATTTATATGATATTTATATTGATACCGAGTGGCGTTCAGATTGGAAATGGCAACGATTAATCAATCATATCGATAACTTAGAAGGTAAAACAGTTTTAGATGTCGGTTGCAATAGTGGTTATCATTTATGGCGTATGATTGGTGCTGGAGCAAAATTGGCTGTGGGCATTGATCCAATGGCGCTTTATTTATGCCAATTTGAAGCAATCCGTAAATTATTAGGTAACGACCAGCGAGCCCACCTATTACCACTTGGTATTGAAGAGTTACCCAAACTAAAGGCTTTTGATACCGTATTTTCAATGGGCGTTTTATATCATCGTCGCTCCCCGCTTGATCATCTCTATCAGTTAAAAGATCAACTGACTGATGGAGGACAATTAGTATTAGAGACACTGGTCATTGATGGTGAGCTGCATCAAGCATTAATGCCCGGTGAACGTTATGCTCAGATGCGTAATGTTTATTTCATTCCATCAGTACCAACCATGATTAACTGGCTCAATAAATGTGGTTTTACAGAGGTTAAGCTTGTTGATATTTCGACCACTAGTTTGGATGAACAACGTAAAACAGAATGGATGACATCTGATTCACTGGCTGATTTTTTAGATCCCAATGACATAACCAAAACCGTAGAAGGATATCCTGCCCCTATGCGAGCAGTATTTATTGCTAAAAACTAGTCTACAAACCAATAGCAGATATAAATAGTGATGATGAGTGTTAATTAAAATGTGTCTTTAAATTCACTAATTAATCGACAATAACTGATAATTGGCACAATAAATAATTCGCAATAATACGGTAATAGTAATTGCCTAACTGCGATCTTTTGCTTCACCGAGTAGTAATAAATGAATATTGTGAATGATATTACAATAAATGATTTATAACTTGAAAAATTAGTCCTTGATGAGCAGTTAGTCAATTCTTGTTTAAACCTATTAAATTAGGGAGATTTGGCGTAAATCAATACACTAGCAGCCAGTTGGGCTTTTATGAAGAATAGGATGTGTTATCAATAAATACTTTATCTTCGGATAAGACTTTTACAAAATATGGCATTATCTTATAAAAGCTTATCCAATAGAGATTAGCTTAAAGCATTATTGACTAGAGTATTACTGACAAATTTCTTTAATCGATAGTGTCGCTGGCACGTTGCGATCATCAGAATACTGAAAACGAAATAAGAAACGAATATCATAAAAACTCAAGACATTGACAACATCTTGCTTATTACAAAATTCATCTTTAAGCTGAACTCTAAAATAATCAGAAAGATCCTGTACTGGCAAGGTTTGGCTATCTGCGGGAATTTTATACTCAAATACAATGTTATTACTATTTGCGGTAATATTGGTTAGTTCTGTACCATCTGCCGTCTTATATGGAAACTTACCTTTTTCACCTAAAATCGATTTTTTTGCGCTATTAACAATGGCCGAACTTACTTTAGATACTGGCGGTAATTCATCGCAATAAGCCGATGAAAACATCAATAATCCAATCAATATCACTGCTGATTTCGCTAATTTTTTCATTGCGCTATCCCTTATTATATTATTTAATCTTACCCGATAAAAAATGCTCATTCACTATTTTTAGTAAGTGTTCTATTAACTGCTGATTATT
>NZ_LZGO01000057.1:0-10042 GCF_001690235.1 Gilliamella sp. wkB292 | reverse complement strand
TATGACAGAAATTAATCTTTCAGATGAGTTAATAAAAGACTTCATTTATTCAGTTTATCGAAAAGAAGTATTGTTAAATTTAGATGGGGTGGTTTTAACTGAAGATGATCGAAAAACGTTACATGAAAAACGAGATTTTGTTAATAGCTTGAGCGAAACAGAACTAGCTAATATCCGATCCTGGATTATCAATAAATTAAAATCATTGGAAGATAAACATCATTAAAATTACGTTAGTTTACTGCGTTTTAAACGGGCTAACTTTCCTATTATTTTAATAAAAAATATTTTTTTATCTTTATCAAAAACACTATAGACAGATTAACCAATAGTTTTATAATGCACTCGATAAAATATCATTTATAAAAAAGGAAATAATATGAAAAAGTTAGCCTTTGTTTTATTAGTTAGTCTACCAATGATAGCTAGTGCATCAAACTGTGATGAGATCAGCGCTAATATCGCAGAAAAAATCAAAAATAATGGTGTTGAAGCCTCTCAATTTCAATTGAAACTTGTTTCATCAAATGAACCTCAACAACAAATTGAAGGGCAAATTGTGGGGTCTTGTGATCGTGGTCAACAAAATATTGTCTATGTGCGTTATGATGCTGCTAGCAAATCTGTAAAAAGCACAGATAAAAAAGCTGTTGATACCAAGTCTCAACCTGAGCAATCAAAAACAGAAACAGTAGCACCAACTACAACAGCACCAGTTGATTCTAGTGAACAGCAAAAAACGGAAAACCAAACAAGTCCTAACCAAACATCAGAATCAACCACTAACTAGTAATGTTGATAGTAAAGCGTCGATTAGAATTAAACATGAAATACCCAAAGCGAGCTTTTGTTAATTTAGTTGTTTAATTTACTTTTCGACGCTGCTAATTAATTCACTATGTTTTGGGCTCAAATTTGCCCATTGCATCTGATTTGCTTAATTCCGACAAAATGGGTATTTAATGGGTAAAATCAGTTTTAAGCCTTTATAAATTGATTATTTAAGTAACAGTATTTTATGTTTTCATTTTATTCCCTTATTGATTCATGCCAGACAGATTGGAATAGTTATATCCAGCATGAATTTATCGAACAACTTGGTAAAGGAACGTTAGATAAGTCTTGTTTTCAACACTATTTAAAGCAAGATTATCTATTTTTGGTTAACTTTTCGCGGGTTTGGGGACTTGCAGTTTATAAAAGCCGTAATCTTTTAGAAATCAAACAAGCATTACATAGCCTTAAAGCTATTGTTGAAGTAGAATTGGATTTACATATTCGTTATTGTAAACAATGGCATATCACTGAATCAGAATTAACCCGTTTAGTTGGAGCCAAAGCTAACATTGCTTACACCGATTATGTTTTAGAGGTAGGCTTAAAAGGTGATATTCTTGACTTACATATTGTTTTAGCTCCATGCATGATCGGTTATGGCATGATCGCAAATTGGATAACAGCCCAGTCTTGGTATAATGCAGAAAATAATCCCTATATAAGTTGGATCGACATGTATTGTGGTGATGAATTTCAAAAAGCAGTGCAAGATGAAATCAATTGGATTAATGATAATTTATCTAATATCAATGCAGAACGTTTTGCACAGTTAAAAACCATTTTTAAAACGGCAACCCAGCTTGAAGCTGGTTTTTGGCAGATGGGATTAGAAAAAAGCTGTTAATGATTATCATACTTCACCAATAATGGCAAAGTATGATGTATTTTGGTTATAGCAAATTCGCATAACTTTGTTTGGTTTTTTCATCCCAAACACTTGCTTGTACTTGCCCAATATGTTTTAGTTGTAACAACAACATGACTAATCGAGATTGGCCAATACCACCACCAATAGTTTGTAATAACTCACCATTAACTAATGCTTGATGCCAAGCTAATTGTAAACGAGTTTCATCATGAGTGATCTTAAGTTGACGTTTCAACGCTTCAGGATCGACACGAATGCCCATTGATGAAATTTCAAATGCACTATTTAATGCTGGATTCCAAACTAAAATATCACCATTCAAGCCTTTAGAACCCATTTCATTATCACTACTCCAATCATCATAATCGGGTGCACGGGCATCGTGTTTTTCGTTATTAGATAAATAGCCACCAATACCAATTAGAAATACAGCGCCCAGCTCTTTAGTAATTGCATTTTCACGCTCTTTTGGTGATAAGTTAGGGTAACGTTTTAACAGTTGTTCACTATCCATAAATGTAATGGATTCCGGCAAAAAGCGTGAAAGGTGATATTTTTCTGATACGGCTTTTTCTGTTGCTTTAATCGCTGAATAGATCTTTTCAACTGTTTGTTTTAGGTAAGTAAGAGTACGATCTTTTGGACTTATTACTTTTTCCCAATCCCATTGATCGACAAATACGGAATGAATTGGTGAAAGCTGATCTTCATCAGGTCGTAACGCTTTCATATTAGTATATAAACCTTCACCCACAGCAAAATGGTGATCAGTTAATACTTTACGCTTCCATTTTGCTAAAGAGTGAACGACTTCAAATTGTGCATTAGCAATCGTTTTAACTTTAACCTGAACAGCTTTTTCTGTACCAGATAAATTATCTTGAATACCATCACCAACTTGACTTAATAATGGTGCTTGCACTTCAATCAGGGATAAATTTTCGGCTAACTGATCAGCAAAAAAATGTTTTACAAAGCTTATTCGTTGTTGTTGTTCTTTGAATGATATCGTCATGTTTACTCTCTAATTATTGTCAATTTGTGTATGTAAATTAAACTAGAAAAAAGAAATATGCAAGTTTCAATACGGTAAAAATAGATACAAATAGCGTTGAATACATCTCTCAACTTTATTGATTATTATAATTATTATCTATTTAGTGATAACTGCTGATTAAAAAGAACGTTAATACAAAAATTGAACAATTTAGTGGGTGGCATTTTTAAGTCAGCAACCAAGTCGATGAAACTAGGATGTTGATCAGTTTAAGGTAACTATCTGTAAAAACGGATATTTTATTTCAAAATAATTATTATTTAATGATATTATCAGGATAATAAACGTTGAAATCAACCCTCCAAGGGGATTGATACCTGTTATTTTTTATATAATCAACTGATGACAATTGCACAATTGTTTCTTGGATAATGCTAAATATCAATGCTCTGCGTGTATAACTTATTTTATATATCATCGGTCATTTTTTATATCGTAGATTACAAGATAATTAAACCTGTCAGCATTGCTAAACAGCAATTCTCATGACTGAATTTATATTGAGTATTAAGCTATGGATATTTTGCCTAAAAACTTCGCGACAAAGCTGTTTATAAACTCACAATTGAATGCTAACGCGTATACGACTAACCCTTTTACCAACCCTTTTTTTTCACCAGATATAAAAAATAATAAAATCAATATATTACAAAGCACATAAAAAAAAGGGTTTTTTAGTAGCAAAACATCATTTACCTTTCTGCCAACAACAGTTATAGTGGTTTAGATTCTAGTTCACTGCCGTGTAGGTAGTTTAGAAAAACCGAGGCAAGAAATTCGTGGCGTTATTGCTGTTCACTGCCGTGTAGGTAGTTTAGAAAGTAGCGTCACGTTAAATGGTATCTCACGTTCCGTTCACTGCCGTGTAGGTAGTTTAGAAATAACGCCCCCTTTTTGGTGGCAATCATTGGTGGTTCACTGCCGTGTAGGTAGTTTAGAAATTTTTAGAGCGCCAAGAAACAGATTGCAGGAAGTTCACTGCCGTGTAGGTAGTTTAGAAATTTATTTGTGATTTCGCAAATTGACGTCCTACGTTCACTGCCGTGTAGGTAGTTTAGAAATACTGTTCGTGAGGAAAATTCCGAAATATGGGGTTCACTGCCGTGTAGGTAGTTTAGAAATTTATTAATTCAAATGAATTTAATCGGTAAAAGTTCACTGCCGTGTAGGCAGAAGTAATGTTTAGTCTTGAAATTGTGATATTTTGCAAGGCTATCTTTTATTCGTGATATATTGCTCTTGATTGGTTAATAAATACCAGAAGATTTTCAGTTAATAATTATTGCTGATAGTTGGTTAATTTGTTTATAAAACGATAGAACTAAGTTTTTATATTCGTTTTGGTTGACACCTGTAAAGCCGGTATCAACCTTGAATAAGCTAGGGTGTTTGCATGCGAACAGTATTTTACTTATCTATGTCAGAAATTTGTGTTTACTCCGCAAACTTATTTTTATGATCATACCGGTTGTAGTGGATGTCATCACTAATCAAATAGTTATAAATATCATCGACAATTTCGATACCATTTTTTAGGTAGTCTGCTTCACGTTTTTTGCCACGTTCACCAGGAAAGAATACTTGGCTATTGCCTTTAGCGGGTTTGACATTTTTTAATTGATCGAGCATCGAAGACATAGTTTGTTTGAATATTTCAAGACCGATAAAATATTCTGGGTTAATGACAATATGTAAATGCCCAAGATCGCGTCCTTTGGATAGGTCTGCATACATTGAAGAGACATTTTTACCAAAAGGTAAGCCTAGTAATATCCCTGATAAGATATCAACCATCATCATCAAACCATAACCTTTTGCGTCAGCTATCGGTAATAATGCATTGACTTTATGAGGATCGGTAGTTGGTTCACCGTGCTCATCAACAGCCCATGTTGGCGGAATAGGAGCGCCTTTGGAGCGTGCGTAAAGTACTTTACCCCAAGCTTGTACCGTAGTTGCCATATCAAATGATACAACTCGCTCATCGGCCGTTGGGGCTGCAAATGCAATAGGATTGGTACCAAAAAATTCTTCGGCTCCACCATAGGGCACAGCCATAGGATCTGATTGACACATTGAAATGGCAACCAAATTTTGTGCAGCTGCCATTTCGGTAAAGTAACACAGTGATCCACTGTGCGACATTCGGCGTATACCAACGACAGCGACACCATTCTTCTTCGCCATTTCAATGGCTTTATCCATGCCAACTTTGGCTGCAACCAAACCACAGCCATTATCAAAATCGAGAATAGCGCTCGCTGGACCTGTTTCTTTATAAGTGATGTTAGGATTAACGGTCATGCCACCTTTGGCAATACGCTCTGCATAGTATTCAACTCTTACGGCACCATGTGAATGAATGCCTCGGGCATCAGCAAAAGCTAATGCATCGGCAGCGATGTTTGCATGTTCCTGACTTAAACCGGCTTTATGCATTTTATTCGCGATTAGATCATGTAATGTTTTTTTGTCAACTCGCATAGTAAACTCTCCCAAATATATGTTTTGCCTGTTTGGCTATATTATTTTGTAATGATTGTACCTTTAGTACCCGCTAATAAAGACTCTATATCCGTTAGATTACCGATGTATGCCTTGTTACTAGTTTTTTCAACAAATTCAATGACAGATTTGACTTTAGGACCAATAGCACCATCATCAACTGCAAGCGGTTTTAATCGTTCTGTATTAACATGATGTAATGCCGTTTGTTGTGGGGTTCCCCAATTTTCATATACCGCATCAGCATCAGTTAAAATCATTAAGTGATCGGCTTTTAATTGTATGGCAAGTTGCGCTGCACTGTGATCTTTGTCGATAACCGCTTCTATACCTTGATATCCAAGTTGATTTTTAATGACAGGTATACCACCGCCACCATTACAAATGACAATAGTGTCTTGGTTAAGTAATTGTTTAATGGTGTCAATTTCAAGAATCTTTTGCGGTTTAGGGGACGGCACCACTCGGCGTAGATATTGTCCATCTTGTTTAAAATGCCAACCATATTGTGCTTGTAACTGTTGTTGTTGCGCTGGTTGATATACTGGACCTATATACTTGGTTGGATCTTTAAAAGAAGGGTCATTGGGATCAACTTCAACTTGGGTAAGTAAGGTGACAACATTTTTAACATGTTCGTGTTGCTGTAAACTGCGACCTATCATATACCCGAGCATACCTTGCGTTTGGGAAACCAGAATATCGAGTGGATAGGCAGGAACCTGTGTATAAGCCGCATTTTGTAGTGCTAATAAACCTACTTGTGGGCCGTTGCCATGCACAATCACTAAATGATATTTTCCCGCTAGTTTTGCGATAAGCTGGGTTGTAGCATCAATGTTTCGATATTGATTCTCTATTGATAGTGGTTCATTTCGTTTAGAAATTGCATTGCCGCCTAATGCAATAACAATCAGTTCCATATGATATCCTTGATCACTTATTAAAATTGCTTATTGTTTTAAAGTATTAATACATTTACTCGCTATTAACTGCGTTTTCTTGTTAATATTGAGCTAATCAAATGCGGTAATACCACTGATTTTTTGTCACTGTCCGAATAAGAAAGTGACCTAGTTTTTAATAATGCATTTACCTGCTTGGTTATTCATGGATTCGCTTTATTCGTCTATCGATATTGTTTTGGTAACTGTAGTTGCTTAACTCAGCTCACGATTTGGCTTGAGAAACAAAATAGTACGTTGCATTAAATTTCAACATCACGATGACAATCTTTTGAATAAATATAACTTAATGGTTCTTTACCCACGGCATAACAGGCTTGTAGTGCATAAGCCCCCATAAAAATATAGTCATCTTTTTTGACTGGTATCCACTCATTATCAAGCAAGTACATACCCTCACCGCTGAGTAAATATGCGCCATGTTCCTGAACATGAGTTTCAATATAGCCATGACTTGCACCCGGTTGGAAAGTTAAAATATGAAAATTCATATCAAAGCCAAGTTCTTTTGGTAATAAGTCTTGTACAAAAACATTATCCATATTTTCATAATGAATATTTTCCAGATTAATAACATGGTTCGAAACGATTCGAGCTTGGTGTCCATCGAGTGGGGTATAACGTCTTTTGTACAAGAATAGGCGAGATGAGCTGGTCATATTTTGTAAATAAAGTTTTACTCCACAAGGACAGTAAAGGTAGCCGCCTGTTTGTAAATGAAACGATTGTTGATCGGCTTTAGCGGTTATTTCACCTTGAATAACATAGACAAAAACTTCAAGATCTTTACCACCAAATCCTTGTAGGTTGTTGCCATCTTTATGCATGGTGACTAAATAATCAACAAATGATGCGCCCAATTTAGGTGTCGATAAAATAGTGATGTCACAATTATCAAATCCAGGAATGATATTTTTTACCAATCCATCAGGCGGAATGAGCGCGTAATTTTGTCGTTTAATAATTGCTCTTGATGCTAATAAATCTTTTGGGTAACCTGTGTTGTTATTGATATATCCCATAATTATCTCCTTGGAACATATTGATTTTTTATTTCGGCTGACTATTTTTTAGGTAATGCAATAGCGCGCCGTTGAAAACAGCCTAGTTTTATAAAAATGTGTTTTGCCGATCATAAATATAATGATCGGCACAGATTATTAATTGTTATTCGCGCTTTTATGCATGTTAAGAAGGAAGAACAGCACGGTTGCAATAATTAAGATAGCAATTGCCACGTAAAATCCGGTAATTTTGGTGCCGGTAAAATCTGCTAAATAACCTGTTAATGGGGGAGCGATAACAGACGAGCTCATACCAAAAAAGTTAAATACGCCAAACGAAGTGCCATAATTAGTTTTAGGGGCAGTTTCGGCAACATGTGAAATCAGAATTGGTTCTACAGTCAATTTACCAAATAAACCGTAAAAAATTAATCCCGCGAGTAAGAAAGTTATCGTTGCTGATTGTACTGTAGTAAGTAATGTTGCTGCGGCGATTAGTTCAAGAGCAATGATAAATAATAGGCGTTTGTTTCTATATTTATCAGAAATTTTACTGATGATTAGTGCACCTGGAATTGCTGCAAATGCAACTAAAGAAGATGCAGATCCAATACTACCACCAGTAAAACCACGTTCTGTTTCAAGAAAGTTAGGTAACCAACTGACAATCATATAATAACCATAGCATGTGGCAAAATACATGATATACGATGCAACCATTCGACTACTAAAAAAGCTATGTGATGTTTGTGATTCTACTTGTTGAGTAGCGGTTGTTTTAATGATATTGTCATTTTGTTTTGCTTGTTTAATTTTAGGTTGTTCTTTGATGATAATTGCAAAACCCGCAACTAAACAGAGCAACAATGCAGCAATAATGTATAACATGTATTGCCATGGCATGCCTAATGATTTGACTAAAAAGCTCGTTGCTAACAAACTAATCCCCATACCTAAAGCCGAGCCGGTATTGATGATTGCCGATGCGAAACCGCGGTGCTCTGACGGAATATTTTCAGCTGAAAGTGACCACGCAGAACCATAATAAGAACCACAGCCTAAACCAGCAAGTAAACTACCAATATAGATCATTGTGATTGAATGAGCATTACCGATGATTAATGCTGCAATAGTGAAGAGTAAAAAGCCGGGGATGACTACCGCTTTTTTACCAAACTTATCAACTAACATTCCTGCGGGTATTTGCATTGCGGTGTAGGCGAAGAAGTAACAACTGGCAATGAGTCCAAGTGCAGTATTGGATTGTGGTCCTATAGTTTGTTGGACTTCTGGAAAAATCGCGGTTAATACTGGGCGATAAATCCACATAACGGTCCAACCTAGGCATAATAATACAACGATTTTATGCCAATATTTAATTCCACCCGTTTTTTCTATTATGGTCATGTTAATTCCTTATTATTCTTGATAGGCTAATTTATATAGAGCGTGCGTGAGTGCTTTAATGCCTTCTACTAAATCTTTTGTATCTGTATCTTCAGCCGGATTGTGGCTAATACCTTTAATACTTGGCACAAATAACATTGCTGTAGGCACACGTGGAGCAAATATTTGTGAATCATGACCCGCTCCGCTGTGCATTACTCGATAACTGAGTTTTTCTTCCTTACATATCTGTTCTAACATTTTGATTAGCTTGTTATCCATCGGAATTGGATCTTCATCCATCCAGCGATTAATTTCGATTTCAAGTCCAAGTTCGTTGGCGATACGCAGCATATCAGCTTCGATCTCTTCCGTGAATTGAACTAACTGGGCTTTATTCGTATGACGGCAATCCATAGTGAATAATACTTCACCGGGTACAACATTGACCACATTCGGTTTGGGTTCTACGTGACCAAAAGTAAGCACAAGTGGATCCCCAACTTTGATTGCTTTGTTAATTGATTCATTACAGATTCGACTAAATGCATACACCGCATCTTTACGATATCCCATAGGCGTTGTACCGGCGTGATTGGCTTCACCAATTAATCGAATATTATAACGTCGTTGACCCACAATACTTGTCACAACACCAATACTTTTTTGTTCTTTTTCTAAAACGCCACCTTGTTCGATATGAATTTCTAAAAACGCTTTAATATTGTTGCGTGCAGGTTGAGTATTGAATTTAAATCCACATGTTTGCATAGCATCAACAAATTTTATACCTTCGCTGTCTTGTATTGTTTCAACATCATGATGATTAGCGATAGCAAATACATTTTTACTGCCCCAAAAGACGTAAGGAAAACGGCTACCTTCTTCTTCTGCCATCGAGATTAACTCTAATGTGCGTAAAGGTTGCCCATAGTTTTCTTTCAGGTATTGCATTGCAAGTAAAGCTGCTATAATGCCTAACTGTCCATCAAGTTTGCCGCCGTTTACTACGGTATCAACATGCGAACCTGACATGATAACTTCATCTTTGTATTTACTGCCTTCAAATCGTCCATACAAGTTTCCAACATCGTCAAAATAGCTATGCATGCCAATTTCAGTCATTCTTTGTTTGAGTGCATTTTGGGCAGCGAGCCATTCGACGCTATAAAGTAGGCGCGTTGTACCGCCTTGTTTTAATCCACCAAAGCTAGATATCCAGTCTACTGCGTTAGCAACATCATCATATAAGATATTCATGTGTATTTACCTGTTGTTCAACTTGTTACTGTCATTAAGTGTATTTGTATATAATGAAACACATTAAAAGTTAATTTGTCATCTACCATACTATTAATAGCAAATAATAATGTGATCAAACTAGCTTTTTTAATTTTTTAAAATTTAATTAAATTAATGA
>NZ_LZGO01000056.1:0-10210 GCF_001690235.1 Gilliamella sp. wkB292 | reverse complement strand
TTCCCTTTCCGGCACCACTATTTCTTACAACCGTAGTTTCAACCGTCGTTCCATGGCTGGCAGCCTGATTCATGAGTTGATTACCTGTGGCGATATCACCGGAATGATAAGCCTTTTCAGCTTCTTTCACTAATGCTTGCCCAGCTTTAGTCTCTATTTTAACAATTTTTCCAGCTACTTTAATGTATTTTGCAAATGGTAATGCACCGACAGCTGCTATTGCATAATCACCCCAGGTTTCAGCATCCCTGAAAGCAATATAGTCACCATATGGAGTGGTTAATATTGCAATATCTTCAGGTAAACGTTTTAAATCTTCTCTCAGTGGATCATACATGAACCTGCCTGAGTTCATATCATCAATCAGCTGAGTTGTTTCTTCTGGCGTTAAATAACCCGCTGCTGAGGCATGGAGGATGCCGTCATAATTTGCTCCTGTTTCAGGTGAAAGACCTACAATATCCCCACCAAATCCACCACCGTCGCCCCAGCTCATAGCATTATTCTCAACCGCATTTTTACCACCAGCAATAGCGGTATTAATATCCTGAGCATCACCACCTAATGCGGCAATAGTCAGACCGGTGGCCAGTTGGGCGAGTGCGCTGACTTGTTGTTTTTCATCCTGAGTTAATTCATCTATACTTTTATTCGGATAAAGAATACTGGCAATCACTTCTGCGCCTCGCTCACTGACCGCTGCACCAACTCCGCCAACAACAGCTGAGTTACCTTGTAGCTCGGCAACCACGGCCCCAAGGATGGCATGACTGATAGTGTTAGCGACCTTATTGTCACCGGTTTGCTGCTTGATTATCGTGGCCAGTTTTGGTGCCAATGCACCAGCTACCGCACCGGTCATGTCGCCGGTGATTAAGCCATTGATGATATTAATCGCCATGTCGATGCCTTGACGGGTATTACTTCCCATCGCTGACATGCCTTCATTCATCGCTTTGTCGTAGGCTTCTTTATATATTTCTTGTTGTTCTTTGTCGGTTAACGGTTTATTGGATTTTTGTTTTTTGTCCTCTACCGCTTTTTTCGCCTCTTCTGTCGCTTTAATGCGGTCTATGGTGTTGAGCATGGTGAGTGTTTCACCACTAATTTCACTCACTAACCGGGTTTGGTCTATTTTGCTTTGTTCTTTTTCTTTATCAAAGATATGCTTAAGTTCATTACTGGCATGCTCAGTATCCCGACTTAACTCATTGATATCCTGCTTTTGTTCATTCTCATTGCGGATGATGATGGTGCCTTGGGACACCGCTGAATGCGTTATCGATTGTTCATTGTCTTTTTTATTATAACCGGCTGGCATTGATGGCATGCCAATGGTGCTGACGCCAACACTGCTGCTACTGACTTTATAATCCGCTTTATTTTCGATATCAGTAAAGCTAATTGTGCCCGTATCAAGTTTGTTTTTACCGGTATCTTCGGCTTCCGATGCAATCACCGCCCCTTTTAAGTCAGTATTATTACCAACTTTAATATCATACCCACCTTTACCTGCAAATATGCCTGACTGGTCTGTAACACTTTTCCAGTTGCTGTCCATTTTGGAGGTAGAATTAGCCGCATTAATACTGCTTGTACCGCCAAGTGAAAAACTGCCGCCTACTGAGCTTGAGCTGTTTTTCATATGATATTCGTCACTATCTTGTTGTGAGGTAATATTCAGGTCATGACCAATATCAGCAACAACGCTGTCGCCTTTTATCTGGCCAGCATTAATATTGGCATCATTGCCTGTTATCATCGTTAGCTTATTGCCGGCTTCTATAACACTTTCTGTCCAGTCTGTTCCATTCCCTTTTTCTCGAGATTTACTTTGACTGCCGCTGGCTGATATATTAAATCCATTCTTTTGACCACCAAAGTTATATCCGACACTTACCGAACCACTGCTACTTTTTTCTTTAGTATCGGTTTTAAACGTGTTTTCTTGGCCGATAATATTAATATCATGATTAGCGTTAATGGTTGCATTACGACCTGCTTGTACTTGACTGCCAATGACATTTATATCACCACTATTGCTTTCACCATTTCCTGTTGCAATGATAGAGACATCACGCCCCGCTGCAACCGATGAGCTAACCACGGTATGTTGTTCTTGATTAACCGTACGTTTGGTTTTTTCACTGCCAAGGCTAATATTAATGCCCACCGAAGCCTCAGGCACACCATCTTGTAAATTTGCTCCTGTTTCTAACGCCGCATTACCCGCTTGTAAGCCCGCTTTAATTTCCATTAATGCTTTGGTTTTATCATTGGTTTGCTCTTTGGCTTGTTGTAGTGTTTGAGTTGCGTTGTATATGTTACTGGCTGTACCCGAAACAGCAACGGTCACCCCTGTTTTTTGATATTTATACTCTTCTTTATGGGTAGTTTTAGCATCTAACGCTTCAATATTGACATTTTCACCTTGCATTTTAATATTTTGCTTAGCAATAATATCACTGCCTTCAACGTTAATATTTTTGCCTGCATGAATATTGACACTGCCGTCGGTACTGCCAACGACACTACCGACATAAGCTTGTTCGGTATCGGTTTGTTTTAGTGACTCTTTCTCTTTACCAACGGTAACACCAAGACCTCCACTGCTCATTAACCCTGATTTTTTCTTTTTTGTTTCTTCTTTTCGGTAATATGACTCTTCTGCGGCATTAACCGTAATATCTTTATCGGCATAGAGGTTGACATCATGGGTACCAACTACCTGACTACCGGTTACGGTTAAATTATTGCCAGCACTAATAGTCACACTATCACCACTGAGCATACTCCCTTTTTGAGTCGTGTTATCAATTACGGTGTGTGATGTACTTGTGGTTTTGTTTAAAAAACCTTTTGATTTAGTTTTATGAAATTCATCTAAAAAGGCGGTTTCGGTTGAAGAGCCTATTTCAATATCATTGTCTGCAATTAAATTTAATCGATTCCCCGCTTCAATATCGACTGTTTTGGCATTGATGTTATTACCTGCAATAATATTTACATTATTGGCCGCACTTATTCCGGTGCCAACCACGCTTTTTTCATCTGTAATGCGATAATCTTTTTTTCTTCGGTAATCAAATTTTTCTTCAATGTCAGCTGTGGTAAATTGGACATCATGGCCCGCTTGTAACCAGGTTGTGCCTTGTTCGCCACTGTTAATTATCCAGCCAGCCTGGGATTTAATGTCATGTCCTGCATCGATTATTATATTGCCGTCATTTACCTGAATAATGCTGGTTTTATCAATATTGGTCAGTGAATTTCTTGCTTTTGTTTGGGTTCTTGTGCTGGATAATAAATTAATATCATTATCTGCTGATAAGTAAACTAATTTATCCCCCACCAACTTACCATAATTGGTAATATCATTTTCAGCCGTTACCCCAACTTTATTACCGTAAATAGATCCGGTATTGTTGACATTGTATCCATTTAATAAAACATTTTCTTTTGCCTGTATTAAACCTTTATTGTCAAGCTGTTCACCTTTTATAAATACATTTTCGCCTGAAATAAGTGCACCATCTGTACCTAGCTGTGTTCGATTAACAATATAGACTTGTGGAACCAACACATCGATGTTTTCACCATCAACGGTAATGGTTTTTTTCATTAACAAGATCATATCGGTGGTTATGGCTCTCATCTGCTCTGCCGATAGTTCAACACCCGGTACAATTCCATATTGATTTGCAAAACTTATCCCTGCATCCATTAATGCCTGATATTGTTCAAGATCTGAACGATAACCCTGAAGATAGCGATTACCTGTTAAGCCAATAATCTGCTCACGAATAAGTTGCTGTTCGTAATAACCATCACCTAATCGTTTTTGGATTGAGTTTGGATCCACTTTTAAGCGATTAAGCATATAGTCAGAACTCAGCCACTTTTTACGTTGTGTAAAACGTGGATCGGTTTCAACGATATAACTTGGATTATATTTATTGACAATCCATAAACTATTATCAGGCAGGGTAATAGTTGGATCATATGTACTAATAGTTTTGATTGGAGCCATTATGCTATCAGCTTGAGCGGATTCTGGCTCTTTGATTGGTGTTTTATCCGCTGTATTGTTGTTTATATGATCAGTAATAATATCTTGTAAATTATTATCAGGTTTTTGACTAATAGCCGTTACATTATCAAATTTATTTGTAGGTACTGCAATATTCGATATTTTGTCAACTTTCTTATCATTCGGGGTTAGTTTAATATCAGTATTGTGTATTGGTTGTACAGGCTTTGTAGCGACCTCTTTAATGTCATTGTTCACTGTAATTGGCGTCGGGGTATTTTCTACCTTAACTGTTTCACGCGGTACCTCTTTTAATTCAGTTTGTTCAAAGATTTTATGATCTAAAATATTAGAATTTAAACTATCATCATTGAATATTTCATCAGGTTTATCATAAGGGGTAGAGGTGGCTCTATAATCTTTTGTGTCATTTTTCCAATGCTCTATTTTATTGCCCGAATACACATATTTTGAAATAGTTTCTTGTGAATAGTTATTTAATTGTTGCACATTAATATTAACGGTTTTACCGGCTACAATTTTACTATCCTGATTATTTAATATTTGTCCCTTAATGACTATATTATTTGCAGCAGTGATTTTACCGGGATCTGTTTCTAGTACTACAGTGCGATATTTTGTTTTAATGATTTTGTAATGCCAAGAATTTGTACTTGTATAACCATCTTTTTTAATTTGGATTCGTGATAAAGCACCAGTCGGTCTTAAGTACTCGGGAATGTCTTTCCATAAATACCAACAGCCCTTATCGTGCTTCTCACAACCGTATGATTGAGGCCTTTTTCCTCTGAAGTATTTACTTCTGATACGATATAAAATCTCATCAGGTGAATATTTTTCAAGTCTACCACCAGCGATAAAATACTCCTCCATTTCTGGAGCTTCATCACTTTTGCGCATTTCGGTTATGATATGATCATTAATGTTATTAATTGCATTAGCATTAATATATAAATCGCCATGAGACTCAATATTTGCCGAGTGATTGTTGATGACATCTGCATTACCTGTCACATTTAAATTCTCATCAAGATCACCACCAATAATAAAATTGCCTAAGCTGAGTAACTGAGCGTGAGTATAATTATTTAAAGTGTTAACGCCTAAATGAAAATTTTGCCGAGCAGCAATCACCGGTGCCACACCATTTTGTGCACGATTATTAAGTATTGAAGCTTTTATTGCTAAATTATCAGCATATATTCGCCCACTTTCTAAGTTATCTAATACATTGGTGCGAATGACTGTTGTGTCACCATTAATTAAACCATAATTATTAATGGTTTGATGATTGAGTGCTAAATAGCCAGCGCTAATTTCTGATTGTTTTTCGTTAATTAATTGCTTACTTTCTAATGAAATTTGTCGGCCAGCAGTCATTTTATTTTTATTAATAATGTCTTTTTGCGTACGAATAGACAGATGACCATTGGTGGTTATTTCATTTTCATTAATAAAACTTTCATCTAAATCGAGCGATAACTCATTTTGACTTTTAATTACACCATCACCATGAAATGATTGTGTTTTTAAATAAATACTATCAGCAAGTAAACTTGCTTTACTATTGTCAAAATCTTTTGCGTTAATAATAAGGTAATGACTAGCATTTAATTTTGCGAATTGATTATTTAAATGGTCACTTTCAAGCATAATATTTTCTGCTAAATAATCTGATTGCTGATTATCCATACTTTGTGCTTTTATGCTTATGAGCCCATTAGTTTTTAATGTAGCTGCTTGATTATATAAATTTACGGCTTCTAATAAAATACCATTATTAGATAACAAGTTAGCATAGCTGTTATTGATATTATTTGATGCTTTAAGATTAATCAAGCCATTAGCTGTCATGCTGGCAGCGCTATTATCGATATTATTGGCAGCATTTAAGATAATATCTTGTTCTGAATCCATTTTAGCTTGCTGATTATTGATTGTTGTCGCATCAATATTAACCGAAGCTTTTGCTTGTAATTCACTATTTTGGTTATTGAATTGATTGGCTTTAATAGTAAGTGATTTTTCACTAACTAATTTAGTATATTGATTCATCAAGTCTTGTGCATTAATCGCTAAATCGCCTTTTGTAAATAATTTCGCCTGTTGATTATTCAGCGTACCTGCATCAATTGTTATTCCTTTTAGCCCCGATAATAGTAATGCCGATTGATTATCAAATTGGTTGGCTTTTAAGGTTATTTGCGCTTGTGATTGTATTGTCGCATTATTATTCTTAAGATTATCACTGATTACTGTAATTGCTTTTTCGGCAACTAAAATGGCATCACTATTGTCAAATTCTGGACTATTAATCGTAATTGAATCATCAGATTTTAGTACCGCTTCTTTATTGGTAAGGTAATGACTATTTATGTTGATAGATTGATTGCTAAATAATTTTGAGGCAGTATTATCAACGTTTTCACTCGTGATGTTGATATTTCCTTTACTACTTAACATCGCTTTTCGATTATCTAATTGCTTTGTATTGATAGTCAGTGATTGCCCACTCCCCATTTGGCTGCCGGCATTATCAATTTGTTCACTATTAATAATCATATCTTGATTAGCAACCCATTTCGCATTGCTATTTTTAAGAGTATGTGCATTAACGTTAATTTTACCTTGAGCACCGAGTTCTGTTGATTCAGTATTAAGCTTATCAGTATAAATATTGATATCATTATCACTCATTAACGTTGCATTATTATCAATCAATTCTGTTGTTGAAATGTCAAGGTTGCCAACACTATTTATTGATGATTCAGAACTCGTAATTGTGCCAGATTTCACACCTAAATATTGCAACGACGTTAGTACTGCTTTTTTGATATTTAATGCCTGTTGATTATCAATATTTAGATTACCTTTGCTTGTCATTTTAGCTTGATTAAGCGATGCAATTTGGCTTTTTAGCGTAAAATTACCTTCTGTAACATATTCTGCAGTGTCACTCATTAACTGCTTAGTATCAATATTGATATCACCTTTACTGGAAAGTTTAGCTTGGTTAAGTGACAAGTTTTGGCTGTTTAAATCTAAATTGCCTCCACTTACATACTGAGCATTATCACTTGCTAGCTCATTAGTTTTAATATTAATAGATTGCTTAGCTTTAATTTCACTGTTTTGATTATTGACACTAGTAGCCGTTAGTTCAATCTTATCATTAGATAAAATAACGCTATGTTCATTATTAACATCGGTGGCATGAATATTAATAAATTGGTCTGCCCAAAATTTTGCATTAGTGTTAATAAAATTGTCTGTTGTAACATCAATAGCACCATCAGTAATCAATGTCGCATTAGCATTTTTTAGTGCATTATCTGCATTAATTTTAATGCCAGATTTAGTTTGTATTTGCGCCGAAGTATTGTCTATATCTTTAGCATTAATAACTAAACCACCATCAGATAATATTATTGCATCGCTATTATCAAGTTGCTCTGTTTCGATATTTAATTGCCCGGATTGTAGCGTTGTTTTTTTATTATTAATTTGCTGCGCGGTTAAACTAATTGTTCCCTCGCTGCTCCATTTGGCGTTTTGATTATTCAGTTGAGTAGTCTGCACTTTCATGCCACTTTTCGCATACATAGCCGAATTAGCGCTTTCAATTTGTTCTGCGTCAACCGTTAATTTTTGATTAGTAACTAGCTGAGCGGCGTTAAACGCTGCAAATTGTTTTGCATCAATCGTTAACTCTTTTTCTGCTTTTATCGTTGCATTATTGGCTTGGAGAGTTGTTGCATTAAATTGAATTTGGCCAGTTGATAATATTTCAGCATTATTATAAGTTTGTTGTTTTCCTATAATTGCTATGTCACCTTTAGCACCAACATTTGCTTTAGTTAAGTCAATATTCTGACTGTTAATTTGCATGTACTTTTGAGAATATAGATTTGCAGCGTTCGCAACAAGTTGTTCAGTTGCCGTCAAAGTGATTGCTTGATCTGACTGTATAACACTATTGTTACTTAATAATTTAGTCGTACGAAGGGTTAAATTTCCACCAGCAAAAAGTTCTGCCTCATCATTAACCATCTCTTGTGTATCAATATTTAATTGATCTTGCGATAACATTATGCTCGTTTTGTTATCAAACAATTTTGTTGCAAGAATATTAATATTGCTACCACTTTGCCATTTTGCATTTTGGTTATATAAGCTATTGCCTGAAAATGTTAAAGATTGACCAATTAATGTTGAGTTGTTGTTATTTAATTGATTAAATTGATAATTTATTGTTCCAGTTGCTTTTTGTTGACTTGATTGATTATTAATAGAGTCAGATTTAACTGTAATATTTTTACCTGCTAACCATAGTGAACTACCACTTTGTAATTCGTGACTATCAACATTAAAATCACCCAACACATTTAGCTGGGAATTATTTAGCTGTAAATAATGACTGTTTAAAGATAAAGATTGTTCAGTGATTAATTGAAGGAAATCGGCGAAATAATTATTGGATTTAATATTAATCGCTTTTTTTGCCTGTATATTGGCTTGATTAGTGAATAAATTTTGAGCGCCAATATTGAGCTCTTGCTCAGTAATAAGCTGAAGTTTATTAGCATTGATTTGATCTGCAGATAAAGAAATAGCACCTTTAGCACTTAAATTCGCATTTTGCATTGCAATATCTGCTGCGTGCATAGTAATTTTTTGATTTGTTGCGAGTTTAGAATCGTTACCTTTAATATCATTAGCAGTAAAAGTTATGTCGCTTTCTGATATTAATTGGCTATTTTCATTAATAATTGAACCACTGGAGAATGTGATTCCTTTTTTAGTGATAATCGTTGAATTAGATGTATCTATGCTGTTTGAATTAATTACATCAAGTTGCTGTTCTGTTTGCAGCTGTGCAGCTTTAAGTGAAAGGCTGTTGCCAAACAATTCAATACGATTAGCATATGTTTGGCTATTATCGAGATTTAAAGCTTCTTTTGCGTTTAATAAAAGTTTTTCACTTGCGCTATTTTTACCATTAAAATTAATATTATTGGCTGATGCAAGAATAGTTCCCGGATTAGTTAGTTTTCCTTGATCGTTGACACCAGACACAACACGACTATTTTTACTACTATTTATTTTGTTTGCGTCAAGTGTAATATTATTTTGAGCAATTAAAGAGCCATCATTAACAATAGTTTGTTCACTTTTTAATTTAATATTTTGTTTGCTGTAAATTTGATTCTGGTTATTAATATCTTGCACACTATTGATATTAATACTTTGTTGAGCCTGAATTGCGCCTTGATTGGTAATTTTACCATCGGCACTGATAACAATACTGCCGGCACTGGCACCCAGTTCACCAGCATTATGCACACCCACCCCTTTTTCGGTACCAATCATACGAATACTATTAGCATACATTCCACCAAGCTGTGAAACATCAATCGAAACTTCCGGTTTATTGTCAGTAGCGTTATCTAGTGGGGTGATAGTTTGTGTATCGTAACTGACCTGATTACGACCGGTGATTACATTCGCTTCATTGGCCCATATTGCCGAGTTAATCGATACCGTACGTGCTATCAAATCAGTATAGTTTTGCCCGGAGCTGTCAAGCCCTTTACCGGTTACGGTAATGTGTCCTTGTTCAACCTGGTAACCATTTATTTCACCATTATTGATAATCGGTTTACCGGTAGTGAGGGTCCCTCGACTGGCATTAATAAAACCACAACCATTACAGGTGATGCCGGAAGGGTTAGCAATAATAACCTCCGCTTTTTGACCGGCAACTTCAACCACCCCGTTTAATTGGCTGGGATTACGTGAATTGACTTCGTTTAATATGATTTTTGCCGGCCCGGTTTTATTTAATAGTTCATTACCTTGTACATAACCCGCAATTTGTGTTTGGCTGATTTTACTGCTGTTATTTAATATCGCACCTTGCTGTGATACATCAAATTGTTTGTATTTGTTATGCGATACCCCTTTATTGTTCGGGGTTTGAATGTTGACTTGTGTCACGCCATTCGCCGTTGATATCACTATCGGTTGTTGGTTGCGGCCAGCTTGGTTATCCGCCACTATTTGACTGCCATAAACCGGCGAAGTCAGCGTGACAAAACCCAGCGAAATAGATACGAATAAGCTTATCGGTTTGAGCGTTGCAAAAATAGATTCAATCGC